>DAMDNI010000039.1:4642-17085 GCA_032083825.1 Bergeyella sp.
ATCAAAATCCTCATAAATCTCTCCGGATTTAAACGGTGTTTGAATCAGTGCGGTTCCGCCAGTTTTCAAAACCCTGTACAATTCACGCATTGCAGAAGCATCATCTTCAATATGTTCCAAAACATGATAACACATAACCAGATCAAATTTACCGGACTCAGCATCAATATTGGTAATATCAAAATGATAATCCGCTAAAAACTCATCTTCATAATCGGTAGGAAAATACTCAATATCTTTTCTGTTTTTCAAATTTCTGAAAAGCGCTCTTGAAGGAGAAAAATCGAGAACAGAAAAACCGGGCTTCAGATAATTTTCATTTAAAATCTTAAATAATCTTCTGGATCTCGGCAGGCTTCCGCAAACAGGACAAAGAAGGTTTCCGTTTTCTAATTTTTCAAATTTTTTAAGTTTTGAATGGCAGATTTTGCACTCACAATTATTCCCCCGATAAAAAGGATAAAGTGCCTTTCTGAGAATCATTTCATTTTCAAAAAGAAACTTTTGAGGAACAATTTTCCGGACAATATTTTTAGCAGATGAATACATGTACAGCACGCAATTTAATAATAGTAATCGAAATATTCGGCGTTGTGGTTAATAATTTTTAAATTCGTGTTTTTAATTTTTTAAAGTATGAGTTTTGGAATAGAAGCAGCAAGTTATCATGTGCCATCTTTGTATGTAGAGATCAAAGATTTAGCAGAAAAAAGAGGAATAGAACCCGCAAAATTGGAAAAAGGATTAGGCCTGCACAAAATGGCTTTTCCGGATGTTCATGAAGATGCCGCTACTTTCGCAGCAGAAGCATTATTAAAATTAATTAGCAACTATAATATAAATCCAAAAGAAATTTCAAGAATTTATCTCGGTACCGAAAGTGCCTTGGATGCGGCAAAGCCTACCGCAACTTACGCCATGCAAATGGTAGAAAAAGTTCTTGAAGAAAAATACGGGGAACGCATCTTCAAAAACTGTGACGTTGTGGATATGACTTTCGCTTGTGTAGGTGCAATTGATGCACTTCAGAACTGTCTGGACTTTGTGAAAGCCAATCCTGGTAAAAAAGCTGTTGTAATTGCTTCAGATTATGCAAAATATGAGCTGGCCTCTTCAGGCGAGTACACACAAGGCGGCGGTGCAGTTGCAGTGCTTGTTTCCGATGCTCCCAAATTGCTCGAAATCGAAAATACATTCGGGGTCGCAACAGAAAGTGTTTTTGATTTTTTTAAGCCGAGAAGAGCCGCTTTGAAGTCTGAACTTTCTTCAGCAACCGAACAAATGCCTGACAAAATTGAAATTTTCACTGACGAGCCGGTTTTTGACGGACAATATTCCAACCTGTGCTATCAGGAAAGAATCCGCGAAGCTTATCAGCATTACAAAGATCAGACAAGACTTGAAAAACCTTACGAAGATTGGAGATATTTGATCTTTCATCTTCCATACGCATTTCATGGAAAAAGAGTTTTCACAGAAATTTTCAGCCTGGAAAACAATCTTCCTTACTCAAATCCTGATGAACAAAAAGCTGTTGCGAAATCTGAAAACTACATTCAGTTTATCAACGAAAAAATAGAACCTTCACAAAGAGCTTCCACCGAAATCGGAAATATGTACACCGCATCTATTTTCATGGCTCTGCTTTCGGCTCTGCAAGTAAGCTTTAATAATAATGAAGAATTAACCGGTCAAAAAATAGGTTTCTTAGCATACGGAAGCGGTTCCAAATCTAAAGTCTTTGTCGGAAAAATATCTGAAAACTGGAAAGAAATCGCCTCAAAATGGAATATTTTCGAAAATATAAAAGACAGAACTAAAATTGATTTCGAAACCTACGAAAAACTTCACCGCAAACAATTAGATTCTTCCGTAAACCCAAATTACAAAGGTTTCGGACTTGCAAACATAGAAAAAGAAAATCCTGTTTCTATCGGAGCAAGGTTCTATCAGCATCAATAAGTTTGATAAAAGTCGCGAGCGAAGCGAGCGGCAAAAAAGTATAGTAGTAAAAAAGGAACGTTATTGATTAACGTTCCTTTTATTTTGAATTGGATTTAATTCTCAACAAATTTTTCTCCTGAAATCCTCGTCACAAACATTGCAGCAACGATATCTCCCGTTGCATTGAGAACAGTTGCTAAAGGATCTACCAGAGTTCCGATAATCATCACTGCCGGAATTGCTTCCTGCGGAAGCTGATAAACAGAAATCATCAGCATTTCACCAATATAGCCTCCATTCGGGATTCCGCCCGCAACAATACTCACGAAAACAGTAATTCCCAAAGCCAGCAAAAGATTGGAGGGTTCAAAAAAGTTTTCCCCGATAATCAGAAATGCAACATAAATCTTAATAATGGAAGACATCGAAGATCCGTTTTTATGCAAAGTACTGCCAATCGGAATGACAATATTGACAATGGAATCCGGAACTCCTATTTTGTTGGCGGCCGCAAGATTTGCAGGCATCGTTGCAAAGCTGCTGCAAGTACTTATGGCTGTCAATGACGGATAAATATTGTTTTTCCAAAAAAGAGGAATTCCCTTTTTCCCATAAGAAGCAAAAGCATATAAAGAAAAAAATACGAAAAAATAAAAAGTTCCTGCAGCATAATACAACCCCAAGGGTTTCGCATAGAAACCAAAAAGCTGCGGACCAACTGTCGCAACCTGAAAAGCAAAATAAGCGCCCAGCCCGATTGGTGCAGCTTTCATAACAATCAATAAAACTTCCTTCATCACTTCATATCCTGACGAAAGAAAATTTTTGAAAGCAATTCCTTTTTCTCCGGTTTTACGTACAGCAGTTCCGGTTAAGAATGCAAAAATGAGTAGAGCCAGCATATTTTGTCTTGAAAAAAGCTGAGTGAATTCTCCCACCGTAAAAAAGCTGACAATAGATTCTCCCCATGTTTTTGGAGGGCTATTTTCTATTGTTTCTGAAGAAACTGAGGGTAAAGCTTCCGTCGGAAAAAGATAAACCGCACCAATTGTAAAAATTGCCGCAATAAGAATAAAAAGTAGAAATGTAAAGATCATGGAAAAAATAATCTTTCCAAATTTATTCTGCTGTTCTACTGCACCAATCGAATTTGCAACTGCAAAAAAAACCAAAGGCACCACACTTACAAAAAGCAGATTCAGGAAAATATCTCCGAGAGGTTTAAGAATATCTACTATCTGCGGAAAAAAAATCCCGATGAAGCTTCCTGCGAAAATACCAGCAAGTAAAAGGATAATTCCGGAATAATTTTTCAGAATGGTATTCATGTTTTAAATTTTATCAAAGGTAAAAGATTCATTTCATTTTTTTAAGAAGATATTTTTTATTTAACGGAAAGTATTTTTTCTTACTTAAAAATCATTGAAAAATCTTTATGAGCATACTTCTTAACAAAATCTAAACGAAATTTTAAAGTTATGTTAAATATAGCCTACACACTCTTAAAATGCCGCTTTTTGGAAAGATTTTGGTTGCAAAACAAAAGTCTGATGAATCATCAGCCATTTCTTAGAAAAAGTTCAGCTTTTTCTGTTCAGGAATATTTTTAAAAAGTGAAAGGTTATGAGAAGGTATTACACGGCACTTATTCCGTTTTATACGGTATTTCTATTATACATGATGTTATTTGGCTGCGGCAGAATGTCAGGGGAAATCGGCAACTTACAGCTCACACCTTTTAGAAGCATTAATTATTTTTTCGGCCCGCATATTCCCTTCGGAAAATTTTTCCTGAATATCATTTGTAACATTGCGGTTTTCGTTCCTTTCGGTTGGTTTGGCATTTCATATAAACCAATGAGATCGTTTTTCCTCCTGCTTCCGGCCTTTGTATTCTCCATTATTGCTATTGAACTCGTGCAGCATTTTAGCGGAAGAGGAACCGCTGATATTGATGACGTTATTCTCAATACGTTAGGAATGCTGACTGGCTATTTTTTTCTTAATGTATTAGAAAAAAGAATACTCAGAACCGATTTGGCATTAACGTAATTTTTGCTATTTCCTTAATTCAGTCAATTAAACCGTCCATTGATCATTTATCACGGCAATAAGATAATATTTGCCATAAAATTCTTCGAATACGAAACCTAACGTTTGCCAATCCATCTCTGAAAACTCTTTTGTTCCGGAAAGAAAATTGACCGTAATATCACATTCCGGATAAATCTGCTTTGAATTGTCCTGAGAATTTCCACGGCTCATTGTGCCATTTAGTTCGTAAGAAGCCGTTGAAAAGTCCTTTTTCCAAACCCAGTTGGATAAATAATTCTGAAGTGTTTCTCTGTACAATTCTCCCGAAGCATTTTTCTCTCCCCAAGTAAAATCTGCAGGAGAAGAGATAAAATGAAGAAACTCCTTTTTGGTAAAACATCGATCTGATGCAGAATTCACAAAAGCATACATTGAAAAGGTAACTCCTTTTTCGGGATGAATATATGTAGCGAATTTCTCATAATTTTTAGTTTTCAGAAACTGCAAGAGATTATTATTCATTAGTTTAAGAGATTCTTCTTTGCTTATTTCGGGGACTATAGAAGAACTTTCTTTGGATTTTATCTGAATATTTCTTGATTTTGAATTTTTATTTTCATTTTCTCCGCAGCTCAACACTGTTGAAATCAGAAAAAGCGGCCACATATTTCTCATGCATCTTGTTTAAAATCCAAAGGTAATGAATCTTTATACCGTAAAGTTTATATTATTTTTAATAAATTTTTAAAATTAAACTTCGAAAAACCAATATTCAGTATTTTTGCAATATGGAAATTCTGGATATTCTCATTGTCGGAGGCGGACCAATCGGTCTGAATTGTGCGTTGGAAGCTCAAAAAAATAATCTGGCTTATCTTATTATTGAAAAAGGAACAATCGTTAATTCTCTTTACAATTATCCGTTATACATGCGGTTTTTCTCTACGGCTGACAAACTTGAGATTGCAGAAATCCCTTTTATTTCAGCGGCTCCAAAACCTGGAAGGCAAGAAGCTCTGGAGTATTATCAGGGAATTGCGAGACAGAAAAATATCAATATACATCTTTACGAAAAAGTATTGAACATCAATAAAACGGAAGATATTTTTGAAATCAGAACAACCAAAGCCACTTACTTTTCCCGGAACGTTATCATTTCCACAGGATTTTACGATATTCCGAACCTTATGAATATTCCCGGGGAAAATCTCCCAAAAGTAAAGCATTATTACACAGAACCTTATCCTTATGCACAACAAAAAATTGTTGTCGTCGGCTCCAGCAATTCCGCAGTGGATGCTGCTCTGGAAACTTTCAGGAAAGGAGCTGAAGTAACGATGATCATTAAAAATAATAAAATCTCCGACAGCGTAAAATACTGGGTAAAACCGGATATCGAAAACCGGATATCGGAAGGAAGCATCAAGGCATTTTTCAATTCCGAAATCGTTGAGATTAAAGAAGATTCGGTAGTTTATAAAAATGCGAACAACGAAATTACAGAGATTGAAAATGATTTCGTCCTCGCAATGACGGGATATATTCCTGATTTTGAATTCCTTAAAAATTCCGGGATCAAACTGAACGGAGCGTGTCTCAATCCTTCTTATAATCCGGAAACCATGGAAACCAACATTCCCGATTTATATCTGGCAGGTGTTGTCTGCGGAGGAAAAGATACTCATCTTTGGTTTATTGAAAATTCGAGGATTCATGCAGAAATGATTGTAAAAAGTATTATTTCCAAAACACAATAATTTTTTTTTTCAGGTTTTTCTATTCAATATTTTTTATTTTTTGCTGAATGGAATTAATGGAAAATTCTTCACTGCTTTTTTTTCCATTCATTGCTTTAGCCAAAGGAGATTCCGGAGAAATGCAGATGATTTTTTGATTTTCAAAATTAATTTCTCCCAAAGAGACCGAAATAAAAAACATCCCTCTTTCTGTGGTGATTATTGCGCCTTTTTCTGCCTTTATCGATACTTTTGCAGAAATAGTTTTAAGAAAATCCTGCTGCTTTAGGACTTCATTCTGCTGAATCTGAAGATTATTAATTTCCTGCTGAAGCATCTCTCTGCCTGTTTCGTATTTATCTCCCATTGAACTTTTGGTATCATTATTTGAAGCCCGGGTTTCGGAAATAAGCCTGTCGAAATTCTGAATTTTTTCAGAAAGTCTGAGATTGATTGTATTTAATAATTCTTCTTTATTCATTTTTAAAAATGCAGCGATTGCAATATTATCCGATTAAAATACCGTAATCAAAAATACTTAAATTAAAATTTGCAGAAGTCCGTATATATAATCTAAATAGAGAATTTTATTAATATCTTTATCCAATTATTCATAACAAATCATGCCTACAAAAAAATATAAAAAACAGCTCATCAAATCGCTCAAAACATTAGCGAAATCGGAACATCAAATGCTGGAAAATATGACCAATCTAATGCTTTTGAGTGAAATCAAAAAAAACAATATTAAACTGAATGAAGGTGATACGTTCAGTTTTAAGGATAGCATTTTTAAATACAGTGAAGATAAAAACATCCGAAAAATGTCAAAATTACGCGCAAAAACATTAAAAACACTATCAAAACTAGTTGAAAGCAACAATTTCAAAGATAAAGAACTAAAATTTTTAGCGTAAAAAACTGTTATTCTGTGTCTCTATATTTCTAAAACAATGTCGGCTGTTCATTGGCGAGCTGCGGAATATGCAAATCTGTGCCCCATGCTTCATTCATCTTTGCAATGAGATGAGCGGAAAGCAGAGGCGAAGCTTTCTCAATATTTTGATGAACAAAGAAATAAAGATTCTGCAGTCCTTCGTTTTTCCAATTGGTAAGACGATCCAGCCAGTCTTCCAGCCTTTGGTAATCGCTTTCCGCATTTGCTCCGACATAGCGCACAAATGCGTTTGGAGTCGTAAGCCTCATGTGCAGCATATCTCTTCTCCCGGCAGTATCTACAATAATATTGGTGATATTATTTTTCTCAAAAAGTTCACAGGTTGTATTGAAAATTTCTTCATCAGTAAACCACTCTGTATTGCGTAATTCTATTGCTAAAGGGATTTCTTTTGGCCAATCAAGCACAAATTTTTTCAATCTCTCGTAATCTTTTGGCTTGAAATTATCGTGCAGCTGCAGAAAAACCATGCCGAGTTTTTCATCAAAATTAAGGACTGCCGTCGCAAACTGAGTAACAACATCTGTGATATTCAGCAATCTTCTAAAATGTGAAACTGTATTGGTAATTTTCGGGAAAAATTTAAAATCTTTCGGTGTTTTTTCTTTCCATATCTGCACTTGTTCCGAGGAAGGCATGCCATAAAATGTAGCATTCAGTTCAATAGAATTGAATTGTGTTGCATAATAAGAAAGCTCATCTTTTGTTCCTTTCGGATAAAAACCTTTAAGATCGGTTTTGTTCCATTTTGCACAGCCAATGGAAATGTCCTGAAGACCTTTTTTATTTTTTTTCAAAATTTCAGAAGTTCCCGGATGATCTTGCGGAAGTGTAAAATCAATTTTTGAAGGATCTTCAACTTGCCCGAATTTCATATTTCAGATTTTAGGATTTATAGGTAATTAACTTTAACAAATATAAAATAAAACCGCAGAAAATTCTGCGGCTTCAGTTTAAAATTTATACTCTTAGAATTTTACGCCTCACAAGCTGAGCATGTTACAAAATTCACCATCAATTCTTTAGAAACTGATGAGCTTCTCTGGTAATACAAGGTTTTTACCCCTTTTTTCCATGCTTCAATATAGAGATAATTAACGTCTTTTACGGGCATTGTTGAAGGAATCTGAAGATTCAGCGACTGCGCCTGATCAATATATTGCTGTCTTTGTGCAGCCTGGGAAATAATCTCCATAGGAGAAATTTCCTTAAAGGTTTTAAAAACTGCTTTTTCTTCTTCAGTCAGTTCTTTAATATGCTGTACAGAACCATGGTTGAGCATGATTGTCCTCCAGGTTTCTTCATTATCAAGGCCTTTTTCCTGAAGAAGTTTTGCTAAATATTTATTTTTACGCATAAAATTTCCTTTAGCAAGACCTGCTTTATAATAATTAGATGCGAAGGGTTCAATACCTGGGGAAGTCTGTCCTAAAATCGCTGAACTTGAAGTTGTCGGAGCAATTGCCATTACAGTTGTATTTCTTAATCCGTAGCCTTTCAGGATTTCCGGTTCTCCATAAATATTTGCCAGTTCTCTTGATGCAGCTTCTGCTTGCTCTTTGATATGACGGAAAGCTCTTGCATTGAATTGTGTGGCCTGAAAACTTTCAAACGGAATCATATTCTTTTGTAAATAAGAATGATATCCTAAAACACCCAATCCTAAAGCTCTGTGACGCATAGCAAAATTTCTTGCTCCCTGAAGATAATAATTGCCTTCCGTTTTTTCAATGAATTCGGAAAGAACTGCATCAAGGAAATAGATGGCCAATTTTACAGCATTCGTATCTTTCCATTCGTCGTACAATTCCAAATTCATGGAAGAAAGGCAACAGATGAAAGATTCATCATTGGTCGAAGGAAGCATGATCTCGGAACACAGGTTACTTGCATTTACTGTTAATCCCTGATCTTTGTAAACCTGCGGTTTATTTCTGTTTACATTATCCGTAAAGAAAATATATGGAAGTCCTTTTTGCTGGCGGCTTTCCAGAACTCTTGCCCATATTTTACGTTTTTCCATATCACCGTCGATCATATCCTGCATCCAGTAATCCGGAACACAAACTCCGGTAAACAAGTTCTGAATCGGGCTTCCGATATCTTTAATGGATAGGAATTCTTCAATATCTCCGTGATCAATATCAAGATAAGCCGCAAAGGCACCTCTGCGGACTCCGCCCTGAGAAACAACATCCATTGAAGTATCAAACAATTTCATGAAAGAAACAGCTCCGGAAGATTTTCCGTTATCAGTAACGGCTGTTCCGCGGTTACGAAGCTCCCCGAAATATCCGGAAGTTCCACCGCCTATTTTGGTCTGCATGATCACTTCTCCCATTTTGTGGGTAATTCCTTCAATGCTGTCAGGAATATGGACATTGAAACATGAAATCGGAAGACCTCGCTGCGTTCCCATATTAGCCCAAACCGGTGAAGAAAAACTGATCCAGCCTTTGGTAATCATTTCTTTGAAAGCTGGCTGCAGCTCTGGCTTATATAGTCTTTTTGCTGCTGCAGTCGTAATTCTGTCGATTGCGCCTTCTACGGTTTCTCCTTTCAGCAAATAGCCTCTGTTCAGCATTTGCTCGGACTCTTCATTCAGCCACCATATATCTAATTTCTCTTCCATTTCTTTTGATGTAAAATTTACGGTTATGATTACTTCGTTTTAAAATTTAGAATTCTGAAAAATTCAGAATTCCGGCATAATACTTTAATAATCCTTCACAAATATCTGGATGAAAAGTATTAAGAACTACTATACTCTTTTGCCGCTCGCTTCGCTCGCGACATTTTAAAATTCATTTGCTAATAAGCGGGCGTGGCTTCCTGCAGTTCAAACTTTTTGCAGCGTTCCAAAGCTCCTATTTTGATTTTGTTGATATGTGTAAAAGCAACATTCGGATCTGCTTCTTCGAATTGCCTGGCTTTTTTGATGCAGTATTCAATCTTGTATGCAACAGACAAGCAAACTCGGTGTTGATTTACAATTCCCATTCCCATATAAATAAATTCGCCGAGATGAAAATCTTCTGTTTGAGTGTAAAGAATTTCGTTTTTTATTTCTGCATTCATTTCTTCTTCAATTAAATTTATGAGGGGGAACAGTACTTTTTACCGACGCTCGCTTCGCTCGCGCCAGCATTTATCAATCTTTAAAAAAGATCGTTTGCAGTGATGCTTTTATCGTGTTTGGTATAATCTACCGGTCTTTTTGCGAAGAAATCATCTAATGAATTTGCGAAAACTTCCTCCTCAAACCAAACCATTGGCCGGTATTGTTCGGGAGAAACGTTGTAACGGGTTTTCATGTTGATTTTTTTCAAACTGTCATCAACACGGTATTTCATGAAGTTGAGGAGATCTTCTTTTGAAAAAACGTCAATTTCTCCCATCTCAAATATCCATTCAAGAATTTCGCCTTCCAGTTCAATGGACTGATCTACTAATGTATAAATATCTTCGATATCAGAGTCTGTCAGCAAATTCGGCTGTTCTTCACGGATTTTATTGATCAGATAAATCCCTGCATTCGCGTGAATCTGCTCATCAACGGAAGTCCATGCAATAATGTTAGAAACGTTTTTCATGAATCCTTTGAATCTTGTGAAGGAAAGGATAATGGCAAACTGTGAGAATAAAGAAACATTTTCTACTAAGATACTAAACAAAAGCAGAGATGAAACATATTCTTTCGGTGTAGTAGAATTGGCATGTTTCAGGGCATTGGAGAGAAAATCAATTCTCTTTTTTACAGCGGGAATTTCAATAACATTCAGAAATTCTTCATTGTATCCTAAAACTTCCAACAGACGGGAATATGCTTCGGAATGACGGAATTCGCATTCTGCAAAAGTTGATCCAAGCCCGTTCAGTTCAGGTTTCGGAAGATGGTTGTAAAGGTTTCCCCAGAATGTTTTTACAGAAACTTCGATCTGAGCAATGGCTAAAAGCGCATGTTTCACTGCATTTTTTTCGTGCGGTTTTAATTGTGAATGAAAATCCTGCACATCAGCAGTAAAATCTACTTCGGAATGTACCCAAAACGATTTATTAATCGCTTCTACAAACTGTAAAATTTCCGGATATTCAAATGGCTTATAACTTACTCTCTTGTCGAAGATTCCCATAGTTAGTACTGTTTTTAATTAAAATTCACTTAATGTGGATAAACACCGAATAATAAGTAAACAATTGGTTTAAAAGAAGATTGAAAGGTAAATTATCCACAATTCCCATAAGCCAACCTTACCAATTGATCAGAAACAAAAATAGAAAATGCCTATTGATTGTGAAAGTCTGAAATATTAAATCTCTGGCTTTTAGAGTCAAAAGTTTTCCACATTCACACAGAAGTTGCTCAGACAAACGTTTTATGAAAAAATTAACAAAAAATGATGTTTTATGCCATTAAAACTCTTAAACAGTTTCTCAAAACACTTTTGTTTATAAACAATACAGACTAAACATCATATTAAAATATTTCTGCATTTCTCTTGTAACAATTGAAAGAAACAGAATACTTATTGTTAAAACCGAAATTCGCTGTTTAATGTTAGTAATTGAGAATCTTCACAAATCCTACGACACGGGAAAAAGTAAACTTCACGTCCTGAAAGGTATCAACCTTACTATTTCTGAAGGAGAATTCGTTTCTATTATGGGAAGTTCCGGTTCCGGAAAGTCTACTCTTCTGAATATTATCGGAATTCTTGACGAAAAAGACAGCGGGACTTACGAATTAGACGGAATTCCTATTGAACATTTAAATGAAGTCAAAGCTGCAGAATATCGTTCAAGATTCCTGGGATTTGTATTTCAGTCCTTCAATTTGATTGGGTATAAATCTGCTTTGGATAATGTTGCACTTCCGCTCTATTATCAAAATGTCTCCAGAAAAGAAAGAAACGACAAAGCCCTGGAATATCTGGAAAAAGTCGGACTTGCACAATGGGCGAATCATCTGCCTAACGAACTTTCCGGCGGACAAAAACAGAGAGTTGCCATTGCCAGAGCTTTGATCACCAATCCAAAAGTTGTGCTTGCCGATGAGCCGACAGGAGCTCTGGACAGCAAAACCACACACGATATTATGAAACTCCTTCAGGAAATCAATAATGAAGGAAAAACAATTATCGTCGTAACACACGAGCCAGACGTTGCTGCACAAACCAAAAGAAACGTAGTTCTGAAAGACGGAATCATAGAAAGTGATGAATTTATATCCCAATTGGTATTGTAAGAGTTCGAATGAAACTAAAAAATGTAAAATATGCGGCAAGTTTGAAAACTTCTCATTTCCAGCTTCCCGCTTCAAACTATAAAAACCATGTTTGATTTAGACAGATGGCAGGAAATATTCAGTTCTATCCGCAGTAATGTACTACGGACAGTACTTTCCGGCTTTACCGTTGCGCTTGGCCTTTATATTTTTATAGTGCTTTTCGGTATTGGAAACGGGCTTCAGAATGCTTTCACAGAAGGATTTGCAAGAGATGCCCAGAATCTTATTTCAATTTTTACCGGAAAAACGACAATTGCCTATAACGGATTGCAATCCGACAGAGTCGTTACCATGAATAATGATGATTATGACGCTTTGGTAAATGATGATGCAGAAAAAGTAGAACATTCCACGCCAAGATATACCGCAAACTGGATGGTAAAATACGGAAAAGAGAGCGGAAGCTACCAGATCAACGGAGCAAACATGGAGGAAAAATATATTGAAAACCGGAAAATGCTGGAAGGCAGATATCTTACTCCTA
>DAMDNI010000040.1:0-614 GCA_032083825.1 Bergeyella sp.
GGAGCAGTCATTATCAGAACTGCAGAAAGTTTTTTGAGATTCGGCCATTATGAATTGATTTCTGCTCAGAAAGAAACCGAAACCTTAAAAAAACTCGCCGATTTCACCATAGAAAATTACTTCCCTGAAATACAATCCGAAGGAACACAAAAGTATAAAGATTTTTTCGGGCATGTTTCGCTAAAAACCGCACATTTAATGGTCGAATGGTTTCGCGTAGGCTTTGTTCACGGCGTGATGAATACAGATAATATGTCAATTTTAGGGCTCACTATTGATTACGGGCCATTTTCAATGATGGATGAGTATGACCTCAATTTCACTCCCAATACTACAGATTTACCGGGAAGAAGATATGCATTCGGAAAACAGGGGCAGATTTCACAATGGAATCTTTGGCAGCTTGCCAATGCATTGTTTCCTCTAATTCAGGATGAAAAATTTCTTGAGCAGGCTCTCAATGATTACAGCGCCTACTTTTGGGAAAAACATGATGAGATGCTTGCGAAAAAATTCGGTTTTGATAAGACTTTGGATGAGGATGAACAATTCTTCACAGAATGGCAGCATCTTATGCATGATTTAAGTTTAGATTATACTTTATTTTTTAATGA
>DAMDNI010000040.1:624-17051 GCA_032083825.1 Bergeyella sp.
TTTTAATGAATTGGAAAAATTGAATCCCGAAACTTCCACCTTGGATTTTCTGTCGAAAACTTCGTATGCCCCGCTTTCTTCCGGGAATGAAAAAAAGCTGTCAGAATTTTTCAGCTTATATCACAAACGGCTTTCTAATAATTTGATTTCCATAGAAGAAAGCCTAAAAATGATGAATGAGAACAATCCAAAGTTTATCCTTAGAAATTACCTGCTTTTTAAATGTATTGAAGAATTAGAAAACCGGAAAACCGATCTCCTAGAAAAATTAATTAAGGCACTGGAAAATCCTTACGAAGAAATATTTCCGGAGTTTTCCCAAAAAAGGCCCGAAAAATATAACGGAACCATCGGCTGTTCAATGTTGTCATGCAGTTCCTAAAATCCTTATTTTTGCGGAAATTTTTAGAATTGAAATTGAAATCAAAATTCAAAGACTTTTTCAGAACAGTTTTTCCTTCTTCTCTTTCGGAAGCCGTTGTTTTCCTGTCATTTTTTGTTGCATACGGAAGTCTTGCATCTTACATCGCACTGAATTTCAGAATTATATTTGACAACAGAATTCCGTGGGACGGATATTTCAGCTTTGACAACCGTTCCATTGTATTGACAGGCGGCGGTTTTGAAAGACATCCTCTTTCCAATTATTTTTTCAAATGGCTGCGTGATTTTGCCTTTTTATTTTCTGATGGAAAAATGAATGGAAACTTCCGCCTGGTTTTGGCTTTATCCAGTTCTTTTACCATTTCTATGGCGAATGTGCAGATTTTCAAATATTTAAAAAATATTATTCGGCTTCCATTATCCATCGGTATTTTAATCATTGCTTTTTTCGGATTATTTGTAACACCTGTTTTATTGTCATTCACGCCGGAAACGTATACTTATACGCTTTTTTTCCTCGTTCTTTTCAATTATTATACTGGGTTGAAACTTAGAAAAAACGAAAAACTTTCCGGGATTGCAATGACATTTGCGGGAATTTCCATCGGCGGTTTAACCATCACAAACATTGTGAAAATCTATATCCCGCTTATTTTTGAGAAAGGAATTTTCAAAAGCTGGAAAATTTTTGGAAATGCAGTTCTCAGAGTAATGATTTCCGCAGGGGTTTTCATTCTGCTCTTTCTGAACCGCCTGAATTTTGAATACGAAAAAATCTTCAGCAAAGCTGAGCAGCAATATGATAAATTCTCCGAAGCCAAGTCGGTTCCTGTCTGGGATATGATCTGGTCTTATTTTTTCGGAGGAAATATGCTTTTTTCGGGATACGAAGTCAGGGATTATCACAACCTTCAGAAAACCTTTAATTTCAAGGCAATTTTTATGGAGCCCTACTCCTCTTTCTGGAATTATTTTTTTGTTGCTTTGATTTTTGGCCTTGTTTTCTGGAGTTATCTTAAAAATTTTAAAAACAAATTGGTTCAGATTTTAATAATTTCTTTTTCCGTTGATATTCTGATTCATTGTGTTATGAAATTTGGCCTTCATACCTCATATATTTACGGCGGACATTTCATTTTTGTCGTTCCTTTAATGTTGGGATGGCTTTTTTATTCTTATAAAAATAATCCTAAAATATTATCTTTTTTCTATTCAGCTCTTCTTATCTCATTTATTTATTTTGGGATAAATAATTTCCTTAGAATGGAAGAGTTTTTTGATTTTCTCAATCTTTATTATCGGTAAATCAATGAATTAAAATTAAAAAGATTTCCCTATTTTTAATGACATGAAAAACAATTTATTAAATCCCGCAGTTTTTTTGCTTTCAATAGTTAGCTTAGTGAATATATCCTGTTCAAAAGAAGATCAAAAAGCAACCTACATAGAAGAAGATGCTTCTGTATCTGCACCCGCAGCAAACGCCGTAGAAGTTGCCAAAAACAACGCATCTCAATCTTTGCTGCCTTCACAATCTCCTGTTCAGAATTCAGGAAACGGTGCTGTAAATCCTCCACACGGACAGCCTGGGCATCGTTGCGAAATTCCTGTTGGAGCTCCTTTAAATGCGCAGGTTGAGAATTCGTCTCCACAGCCAGTTCAGGTAAATCCAAATCCTGCTCCCGTTCAACAGACTATTACTGCACCAGGAATGAATCCTCCACATGGCGAACCTGGGCATCGCTGCGATATTGCAGTCGGAGCACCTTTAAATTCATAGTTGAAACCAGCTTTTATTCAAAATATTTATGTTATATAAAAGAAGCAGCGAACTTTTCGTTGAAGCGAACCAATATATTCCAGGAGGTGTTAATTCTCCCGTACGTGCTTTCAAATCTGTGGGAGGCACTCCTATTTTCATAAAGGAAGCAAAAGGAGCTTACCTTTTTGATGAAGATGATAAAAAATATATAGATTACATCAATTCCTGGGGACCAATGCTTTTAGGGCATGCTTTTCCGCCAGTTGTTGAAGCCGTAATTGAAAAAACTAAAAAAGGAACTTCTTTCGGAACACCTACAGAAATTGAAACTGAAATTGCAAAACTTGCGATTTCAATGGTTCCTAATATTGATAAAATCCGTTTTGTGAATTCCGGAACTGAGGCCTGTATGAGCGCGGTACGATTGGCAAGAGGCTATACAAATCGTGAAAAAATCATCAAATTCCGGGGATGCTATCATGGTCATTCCGATTCTTTTCTGATTGCTGCAGGAAGCGGGCTTTCTACCTTCGGAGTACCTTCAAGCCCGGGAGTTACAAAAGGAACGGCACAAGATACTTTGCTCGCTAATTACAATGATATTGACTCTGTTCAGGAATTATTTAACCTGAATAAGGGCGAAATTGCCTGCATTATTGTAGAACCGGTTGCCGGAAATATGGGTTGTGTTCCGCCGGTAAACGATTTTCTTCATAAACTCCGCGAGATTTGCGACGAAAATGGCTCGTTATTAATTTTTGATGAAGTAATGACTGGATTCCGCCTGGCAAAAGGCGGTGCGCAAGAGTTGTTCGGAATAAAAGCGGATATTGTCACATACGGTAAAGTAATTGGCGGTGGGCTTCCTGTTGGTGCTTTTGCTGCACGTCAGGAAATTATGGATTTTCTTGCGCCAGTTGGCCCTGTATATCAGGCAGGAACATTATCGGGAAATCCTTTGGCAATGGCTGCAGGACTGGCAATGCTGGAAGCAATAAATTCTGATCCTGAATTATTTCACAGGCTTGACGAAAAGACTTCCTTTCTAGAAAAAGGATTGCATGAAGTTTTGTCTAAAAACGGAAAAAGATTTGTAATCAACCGTGTGGGTTCAATGATTTCTGTTTTCTTTTGCGAGCATGCTGTAGAGAATTATGAAGATGCCGCAAAAGCAGATACTCCTGAATTCAAGGAATTTTTTCACGGATTATTGGAAAGAGGAATTTATATTGCTCCGTCTTCGTACGAAACCTGGTTTATCACAGATGCTTTGACATATGAAGATTTGGATGAAACGATAAAAGCAGTTGAAGAAATCACCCTCTAGTATTCGGAAATAATTTTGCGCGCCGTAGAGATTCAAATAAAAAATTGCGCGCCTGCGGCGCGCAATTCCATTAAACATTTTTTATATTCTTCAAAAATTATTTATTCTTCAGTAGAGTTGCCGCTTCCTTTGCGAAATAGGTTGAAATCAGGCTTGCTCCTGCTCTTTTGATGCACATCAGCTGTTCCATCATAATTTTATCATGGTCGAGCCATCCTTTTTCTGCTGCAGCTTTTATCATTGCATATTCTCCTGAAACGTGATAAACAGCAACCGGAACATTCACATGGTCTTTGACTTCGCGAACAATATCAAGATAAGCCGTTCCCGGTTTCACCATGACAATATCTGCACCTTCTTCTACATCGTATAGAGCTTCTTTAATGGCTTCTATGCGGTTTGCATAATCCATCTGGTATGTTTTTTTATCTTCAGGAACCTTTATATCTGCCTCTTTGGGTGCAGAATCTAAAGCATCACGAAAAGGCCCGTAAAATGCAGATGCATATTTTGCAGAGTAGCTTAAAATTCCGACATTTTGAAAACCTGCAGCATCCAAACCTTCACGTAAACGAAGAACACGGCCGTCCATCATATCTGAAGGCGCAACAAAATTTGCTCCAGCTTCAGCATGGGAAACAGCCATTTTTACCAAAGCATCAACTGTAGAATCGTTTTCTATATCACCATTTTTGATAATTCCGTCATGACCGTAGATGGAATACGGATCCAACGCTACATCAGGCATAACAATCATTTCAGGACATTCTTTTTTAATGGCGCGGATGGCATTTTGCATCAATCCGTTTTGGTTCCAGGCTTCTTTTCCGGTGTTGTCTTTCAGACTCTCATTTACTTTTACATAAATATTGACTGCACGAATTCCCAGCTCATAGATTTCGCGGATTTCCTTTATTAATTCATCCACCGATCTTCTGTATATTCCCGGCATGGAAGGGATTTCTATTTTCTGGTTTTCTCCTTCGCATACAAACATTGGGAACATAAAATCTGTAGGTTCTAAAGTAGTTTCTCTCACCAGACTTCTTACAGATTCGTTGATCCTTAATCTTCTACCTCTTTGTAATGGAAACATTTTATTTTAACTATTTTTTATATTACTATTTTATCCAGTTTACCGGATTTTTTAAAACTTTAATAAGCTTTTCTTCTTCAGAATTTGCTTCGGGATGATAGTCATAAATCCACTGAACATGTGGAGGCAAACTCATGAGTATAGATTCTATTCTACCGTTTGTTCTCAGCCCGAAAAGAGTTCCTTTATCATGCACAAGGTTGAATTCTACATATCTTCCTCTGCGGATTTCCTGCCATTTTCGATTATCTTCGCCATAGGATAAATTTTTCCGCTTTTCTACAATAGGAACATAACTTTCGAGAAAACTGCTGCCAACTTCCGTTACGAAATCATACCATTTCTGCATTGACATCTCTTCCGTTTCTTTCAGATAATCGAAAAATAACCCTCCAATTCCGCGAGCTTCGTTTCGATGGGCATTCCAGAAATATTCGTCGCAGGATTTTTTATATTTTGGATAAAAATCCTGATGATGCTTATCACAGGCTTCTTTACATACTTTATGAAAATGTTCCGCATCTTCTTCAAACAGGTAATAAGGCGTTAAATCCTGTCCTCCGCCAAACCAGGAATTGATGATATTTCTTTCTTTATCATACATTTCAAAATATCTCCAATTGGCATGAACAGTGGGAATCATCGGATTTTTAGGATGAATAACAAGACTCAGCCCGCAAGCAAAAAAATCAGCTTCTTCAACTCCGAACATTTTTTGCATTGCTTTGGGCAACTTCCCATGGACTGCAGAAATATTCACTCCGCCTTTCTCGAAAACATTTCCATTTTCTATGACGCGTGTTTTACCGCCGCCGCCTTCTGCTCGTTCCCAAATATCTTCGCGGAATTTTGCCAAACCATCAATTCCTTCTAATTTGGATGTAATCTGATCCTGAAGATTTTGGATATAAGTAAGAAATTGATCTTTCATTATACAGGAATTTATTATTGCTGATACTCTTTCACTGCATCAACAAATGCTTTTGCGTGATCTACAGGAATATTCGGAAGAATCCCATGCCCGAGATTTACAATGTATTTATCTTTTCCGAATTCGTTGATCATTTCATGAACCATTTTTTTAATAACAGGAATCGGAGACAATAATCTGGAAGGATCAAAATTTCCCTGCAAAGTAATGTTTCTGCCTGTCAATGCTCTTGCTGTTTGGGGAGAGCACGTCCAATCTACACCTAAAGCTGAAGCTTTCGATTTTGACATTTCATCCAAAGCAAACCAGCAGCCTTTCCCAAAGACAATTACTTCCGTCTCTTCTGCCAAAGCACTCACAATCTGATTGATATATTTCCATGAAAACTCCTGATAATCAGATGGAGAAAGCATCCCTCCCCAAGAATCAAAAATCTGAACAGCGTTCACTCCGGCCTTTACTTTTTCTTTTAAATACAAGATTGTAGTGTCTGTAATCTTCTGCAATAAAGTGTGTGCAGCAACTGGTTCTGAAAAGCAGAATCCTTTGGCTTTATCAAAAGATTTCGAGCCTTTTCCTTCTACAGCATAACAGAAAATCGTCCACGGAGAACCAGCAAAACCAATCAGCGGAACTTCATCATTCAGCATTTCTTTGGTCATTGTAACCGCATCCATAACATATCCCAAACTTTCATGAATATCTGGTATGAACACCTGATCTACATCTTTTTGCGAACGAATAGGATTTGGGAGAACAGGGCCAATATTGTCTTTTAATTCTACATCAATCCCCATTGCCTGCGGAATGACAAGAATATCGGAAAACAAAATCGCTGCATCTGGCTTTACAATTCTTATCGGCTGCACAGTGATTTCTGAAGCAAGCTCCGGAGTTTTGCATCGGGTGAAAAAATCATATTTGTCACGCAAAGCCCGGAATTCCGGCAAATATCTTCCTGCCTGGCGCATCATCCAAACCGGCGGTCTTTCTACGGTTTCGCCTTTTAAGGCTCTTAGAAACAGATCGTTTTTAATCATTATTTTAGTTTGGGTTTTGAGCCCTGAAATATTTTATACAATTTTCGATTACGTTTTCTACGGTTGGTTCTTCAGAAATTTGGAGATTTTTTGAAATTTCTTTTAAAGCTTCGGCGGTTGTAGTCCCGATACAGAAGCAGATTTCATCCGAAATCGTATTCATTTCTAAATAACTCTCAATTCCGGAAGAGCTGAAAAATAAAATTCCATCTAATTGATTTTCAATTTTTCCGGGAATAAAATCTGTTTTGTAAACCAAATATTCATCATAACTGATTTTATTTTTTTTCATCATTTCCGGCAGGGTTTCTTTCCTTAGGTTTCCTGCAAAAAAAGCAATGTGCTGATCCTTATAATTCTGCTGAATGACTTTTGATAAATCTTCGGCATAATTCTCTGAACTCAGAACATTAAAGCCATTTTCTTTTAATAATTTTTTTGTTTTGATCCCGACACAAATAGCTGGAATACTCTTTAGCATTTCTGCTTTTTCGTTCTGTAAAATACTTCTAACAGCATTTTTAGAGGTAAAAAGCAGAATTTCAGGATCCTTTTTAAGCTGGAAAGAAAGCCAATGTATTTCAATGAAATCTTTTTCAATTACAGAAATTCCTGCATTTAACAAAAGCTGTTTCTGATGTTTTTCCAATTTTTTCGTAGAAAGAATCGTGATTTCAGCGTTCATTATTTTTTGAGTTGCTGACGAAGTTCGTTCATTAATGCCTCTCCTCCGTTTTCCAGAATCTGTTTTGCGGCAATGCAGCCTGATTCTTTCCAGTCGGCAGCAGAAATTGTCTGATCAACTTCAAACTTCTGTTTCCCATCTAAAGAAAGAAGAATTCCTTTAAAATGAATGCATGTTTCATCTTCACTGAATTTTGCAAGAGCTCCGATTGGTGCTGTACATCCTCCTTCCAAAGTTTTTAAAAACTGCCTTTCAATATATGTTTCTATTTCGCTTTTTTGATCATTCAGCTTTGAAAGGGCTTCAAGAGAAAAATCATCGTTTTCCATCGCAACTACTACCATTGCGCCTTGAGCCGGAGCCGGAATCATCCAGTCTAAATCAACAGAATTTTCTGGTTTTATGTTTAATCTTTCCAAACCTGCAGCTGCAAAAACAGCTCCGTCCCAGTTGTTATCCTGTAATTTTTGAAGTCGTGTATTTACATTCCCTCGCAAATCTTCGGTTGTATGGTCGGGATATTGATGGAGCCAAAGCGCTTTTCTGCGCAGAGATCCTGTTGCGACAATTCCTTTACCTTTCAGAAAATCTAGATTTCCTTTATGGACAAGAATATCTGATGAGTTTGCCCTTGTAAGAACCGCAGCCTGCACAATTCCTTTTGGCAAAGTGGTAGGCACGTCTTTCATCGAATGAACTGCGATATCTACTTTCCCCGAAATCATGGCAATATCAAGCGTTTTGGTAAAAATCCCTGTAATTCCCAACTCGTATAAAGGTTTATCCAAAATAATATCGCCTTCAGATTTTATCGGAATAATTTCTGTGCGAAATCCTAAATCATTTAGTTTGCCGGAAACATTTTCTGCCTGCCATAAAGCAAGCTTGCTGTCGCGTGTTCCGATTCTTATCGTTTTAGCCATGCTTTACGGATTCTAATTGAAATACTTTCCCGATCCATTCAATACTTTCATCAAGATCTGTACTTTCGTTCTTGAAATGTGTAGCGAAATGGGCTGTTATTTTCTGAATGATATTGCTTGTTACGATATTGGCGTGAGATTCATCAAAATTTTCGAGTTTCTTTTTCTGATAATTAACTTCGCTTTTCTGAATCTCTTCCAATTTTGCTTTTAAGGCATGAATGGTTGGGGCATATTTTCTGGCATGAGTCCAAGTAAAAAATTCCTGCTTCACTTCTTCAATAATTGACATGGCATGAGGAATGTGCTGCTTTCTTTTTTCAAGTGTTTCATCGGTAATTTGCGACAATAAATCCAGATGAATAATTTCTACGCCCGGAATTTCCTTTACATTTTCATGAACATTTTTAGGGATGGAAAGATCTAAAATCAAAAGTGGTTTTTGGCTATTCAGCAACTCTCTGTCAACAGTTGGCTGATGAGCTCCGGTTGCTACAACCAGGATATCAGATTTTTGAATTTCATTCTGAAGGTCAGCATAATCTTTAACGGTAAGATTGAATTTCCCGGAAATCTTCTGGGCTTTTTCTTTCGTACGGTTGATTAAAGTAATATTCTGATTTTTAGTATGTTTTACTAAATTCTCACAAGTATTTCTGCCGATTTTGCCGATTCCGAAAAGAAGGATATTTTTTTCCGAAACTTTTTCAACATTGTTGAGAATATATTGTACCGCGGCAAATGAAACAGATGTTGCACCAGAGCTGATCTCGGTTTCATTTTTTATTCTTTTGCTCGCCTGAATAACAGAATTGATGAGCCTTTCAAAATAATTATTGGTCAGATCTTTTGTACGCGCCAAAGAAAATGCAGATTTTATCTGGCTGATGATTTCAAAATCACCGAGAATCTGGCTGTCCATCCCGGTTCCTACTTTAAACAAATGCGAAATAGCCTCATTTCCTTTATGCACATAAGCAACTCTTTGAAAATCTTCAACAGTGCCGTTACTGTATTTGCACAACAGCGAAATCAATTGGTAAGGATGTTCTGCAAAACCATAAATCTCAGTTCTGTTACAAGTAGAAATCACCATAAGAGGAGAAATACCTTCTGTTTTCCCCTGATTCAGTAACTCGTTTTTTGCTTCTTCATTAAGGCTGAATCTGCCTCTCGTTTCTGCATCCGCTTTTTTATAGCTGAGCCCGATGACGTAAAAATGCTTAGGTTTTAAAATGCTGTTTTCCATTTACTGATTTTCCATTCGTCAAAAATCCGGGTACAAATTTAATTTCAATGAATTAAAATAAATAACGCTAAAAGGACTAATTTTAACCATTAAAATTTTCAGCGTTATTTTTGGAGCAAAAACTGCTCGAAACCCTTTATTAAAAGCAAACATGAATTGCACCTCCTTCGAAATTTAGAACAATTCTAAATAAATTATATTCCAACATTTTTTATTACTTTTGCACAAAAATAACGCTATGAGTTCTGAAGAAGACGTAATCCTGGAAGATGATTTTATCTGTTTCCGGTTTAAGAATAATTCTGATTCTGTGCAGGTTGTGGAGAGAAATCTGCTTCCGAATGCCATCCAGTTCCATTTTGTACTAAAAGGCAGCGGAAGATTTATATTCAATCAGGGAAATTACGGAATGCCTGTATCGGAAGAAATGGGGCTTACGCTTTATAACCCGCAAAAAGGACTTCCTATTCATCTTGAGATGGATCCTGAAACATGGATCGTTTCCATAATCATTTCCATACAGAAATTTCACAGTCTTTTTTCGACCGAAGCTGAATTTATTCCGTTCCTGAATAAAGAAAATATCGATAGAAAACATTATTCTCAAAATGAACTGAGCCCGACGATGTCTGTTGTATTGTATCAAATCATGAATTTCAACCTGCATTCTTCGATGAAAAAGCTTTATTACAAAGCGAAAGTGTATGAAGTTTTAAGCTTGTTATTCAATAAACCTGAAGATGCTGATGCAGAAAGCTGCCCCTTCAAAACCGATGGGGAAGAAACAACAAAAATTCAGCAGGCAAAAGATATTTTACTGAAAAACATGGCAGAGCCGCCAACTTTACAGGAACTTTCAAACGAAATCGGACTGAATATTAAAAAATTAAAGCAGGGCTTCAAGCAAATTTACGGACAAACTGTTTATGGTTTTCTTATCGACTATAAAATGGAATACGCAAGAAAACTTCTCGACAGCGGAACGTACAACGTGAACGAAGTGGGAAACAAAATCGGCTACAGCACGGCAAGCCATTTTATTTCTGCTTTTAAAAACAAGTTCGGAACTACTCCAAAAAAATATCTGCTTTCCGCCAAAAGCTAAAACAAATACGAATAGTAATCAGCGAATAAAAAATAAATGAAAGGTGTATTATTAGTCAATCTCGGATCTCCGGAAGCGCCAACTCCGGAAGCAGTAAAACCTTATCTTGACGAGTTTCTGATGGATGAACGCGTGATCGATCTTCCTTATTGGCTTCGGGCTTTTGTGGTAAGAGGAATTATTTTAAGAAAAAGGCCTGCAAAATCTGCCGCTGCCTATAAAAAAATCTGGTGGGAAGAAGGCTCACCTTTAATTGTAATTTCAAAAAGAACACAGGAAAAAGTTCAGAAACTTGTTGATATCCCGGTTGCTTTAGGTATGCGATACGGAAAACCCTCCATTGAAAACGGCTTAAGGGAGCTTTCGGAAAAAGGTGTAACTGAAGTTTTCCTGATGAGTTTATATCCTCAGTATGCAATGTCAACGGTAGAAACCATTGATGTACTGGCAAAAAAAATAGTAAAAGAAAAATTCCCGCATTTGAAACTGGCTTCTCTTTCTTCATTCTATAATAATCCTGATTACATCGCCAATCTTTCTGATGTTATTAAAAAAGATTTAGAAAATTTCGATTACGATTGCCTGCTTTTTTCTTATCACGGGCTTCCGGAAAGACATTTAAGAAAAACAGACAAAACAGGAAAACACAAAGGAATCCAATTCATCGATCATAAATATTGCTGCCAACCGGGAACTCCGGAATCAGAAACCTGTTATCGTACACATTGTATGGAAACAACAAGACAGATCGTTGAAAAGCTGGATATTCCGAAAGAGAAATATGCCATGGCTTTCCAATCAAGGCTAGGAATTGACAAATGGCTTACGCCTTACACTGCAGACACGGTGATTGACCTGGCTAAAAAAGGAGTAAAAAAACTCGCCGTCACAACTCCGGCATTCGTAGCAGACTGTATTGAAACACTTGAAGAGATTGAAATGGAAGCCGGAAAAGATTTCAAAGAAAACGGCGGCGAAGAATTCAAAATGATTACCTGCCTGAATGATGATGATGCCTGGATGCAGACTTTAGCAAGCTGGATCAATGAATGGGCAAAAAAATAACCCGAAATGTTGTATTTATATCTAAAGGCGTTACATATTATTTTTGTAGTCTGCTGGTTTGCAGGGCTTTTTTACATTGTGCGTCTTTTTGTTTATTATGCAGAAGCGCAGGAAAAAAATGAGCCGGAAAAGGAAATCCTTTCAAGCCAGTATCAAATAATGACCAATCGTTTATGGTTTATTATTACATATCCTGCTGCAATTTTAGCAACTATTTTCGGGATTTGGATGTTTTTCATCAATCCTGCCCTTTTGAAAATGCCTTGGATGCATATCAAATTGACATTTGTGGTTCTTCTGTGGCTCTATCATTTTAAATGCCATCAGTTTGTAAGACAAATCGAAAACAGAACTTTGCAAAAAAACGGCAGCTTTTTCAGAATATGGAATGAAGGAGCAACCATTATCCTGTTCGCAGTCGTATTCCTTGTAATATTAAAGGGAACTTTCAGCTGGATATTTGGCGTTGCAGGATTACTAGGATTGGCAATTGTTCTAATGCTCGGCATTAAACTTTATAAAAACATCCGGGCAAGAAAAGATAAAAATTAGACCTTACTTTGTTTTTCAGGAAACAACATTTTTGTTAAAAAATCTTTTTCTTTATTTCCTCTTGCTGGTAAATATTCTCTTCCATAAAAGATGATCTGCAAATGCAGCTTATTCCAAACATTTTCCGGGAAAAGGCTTTTTGCATCTCTTTCGGTTTCCACTACATTCTTTCCGGAAGTCAGTTTCCATTGTGTCATTAGCCTGTGGATATGTGTATCAACCGGAAAAGCAGGAAAACCAAATCCCTGGCTCATGACGACAGATGCCGTTTTGTGTCCTACTCCGGGCAATTCTTCCAGCTCTTCATACGTTTGCGGAACGACCGAATTGTATTTTTCAACAAGAATTTCTGCCATTCTTTTAAGATTCTTCGCCTTAGAGTTGGTAAGGCCA
The DNA here is from genome assembly GCA_032083825.1 of Bergeyella sp. Classification (GTDB taxonomy): domain Bacteria; phylum Bacteroidota; class Bacteroidia; order Flavobacteriales; family Weeksellaceae; genus DAMDNI01. Next base: position 13,137 of record DAMDNI010000040.1, read on the forward strand.
ATTTGTTTGATCAGTTCCTTGATTTCTTCAACACTCAGCTTTGCCATTTTTTCGGGAGTATCGGCAGCTGCAAAAAGTGCCGGGGTAATCTGATTCACTTTTTTATCCGTTGTTTGTGCAGAAAGTGCTACCGCAACCATCAGAGTATAAGCGTCTTTGTGATCCAGCGGAATCGGGACTTCAGGATATAATTTTTCCAATTCTTCCTGAATAATTTTTGCCCTTTGCTTTTTTGTCATTTTGATGGTAAATTTGTAGTACAAAAATAAAAATTATGTTGAAAGCCGGCGATTCTTTACCTTATTTTATCGGAATAAATCAAGACGGAAAAGAAATCAATTCAGAAAATTTAAAAGGGAAGAAACTGATTGTTTTCTTTTATCCGAAAGCAAGCACGCCTGGTTGTACTGCGGAAGCCTGTAATCTGAGAGATCATTATTCGATCCTGAAAAATAACGGTTATCAACTACTCGGAATCAGCGCAGATTCTGTAAAAAGACAGAAAAATTTCAGTTTGAAAAATGGACTTCCTTTTGATATTATTGCCGATGAAAATCATGATATTATCAACAAATTCGGGGTCTGGCAGCTCAAAAAATTTATGGGCAGAGAATTTATGGGAATTGTGAGAACGACTTTTGTCTTTGATGAAAACGGAATTTGTATCCAGGTAATTGACAAGGTCAAAACCAAAGATCATGCTTCGCAGATTTTAGAATAATTAAATATTCGATTTTCGGTATTGTGTCGGGGTTTGTTTTTTTATTTTTTTAAAAACTCTGTTATAATACGGAATATCGTTGAATCCCGATGCAACACAGATTTCTGAGACAGACATTTTGGTCTTCAGCAGCATCTGGCAAGAAGATTCTATCCTGAAATCCGTAAGATACGTCACAAAAGATTTACCCGTCATCTTTTTGAAAAATAAACAAAATGTTGATTTTGGCATCCCTGCAATCTGGGCAACCTTATCAAGCTCGATTGTACGATGAAAGTGATTCATAATAAACATATAAATCTCGTGCAGCTTCTTTTCTTTTTTCCGCTCTACAACAGACCGGCCGACAATGTTCGCAAAGCCTGAATCAGAAATCTGGCCAAGAATCAAAATTAACCCCGACAATCGTTCTACTGTATTTTGAGAATTCATTTTACTCATCAATTCCTGAAGCTTCATTTGAGTCTCGCCGAAAAAAGATAATGCATTCTGAGTTTCCTGAATAGTTGAAACCGTATCGCCAATTTCTGGAAAGCAGCTTTTTATAGTTTCCAGAAAATTGTTTTTAAAAAAAATGCAAATATTCTCGATTTTGCCTTCTTTATCGTGAACGTTCTTGTCAAACGACCAACAATGAGGGATGTCCGGCGGAATCAGAACCACCTCGCCTTCAGAAAAATTCTCAACCACATCACCAATAATTCTAACACCTGAACCTGTAACAATATAGGCCAACTCCCATGTTTCCTGCTGATGCATCGGGACTTGTTGGTCAAATGGAATATGAACATGGTCAAAACTAAATGTTTCGGAAGAATTGCTTGGATAATATTTTAGATTTTTCATTTATAAAATTTAAAATTAATTCTATTTTTAGAATATTAGACAATAATTAAAAAATATCTGACAATCACAAACTATAGATTATCATTATTTTTGATTTATTTAAATAAACTATGGAGCTTTCCCAAAGCAAACCTCACTATGCAATCTTAGACGGATTGCGCGGTGTTGCCGCAATTACAGTTGTTTTCTTTCACATTTTCGAAATCTTTTCAAACGGAGACCACACCAAACAGATCATTAACCACGGATATCTTGCGGTTGATTTTTTCTTCATGCTTTCCGGATATGTAATCAGTTATGCCTACGACAGCCGCTGGAAAACAATGACTTTGAAAAATTTTTTCATCAGGCGTCTGGTAAGGCTTCAGCCGATGATTATTATAGGATCTCTGATAGGTGCAGCCTTATTTTATTTTCAACATTCCGAAGCTTTGGGATGGGGCGGAATTTCTGAAACACCAGTTTGGAAATTAATACTTGTAATGGTAATTGGGATGACGGTAATTCCTGTAGGAAAACCACTGGATATTCGTGGCTGGGGAGAAATGCACCCTTTGAACGGACCAAGCTGGTCTCTTTTTTATGAATATATTGCGAATGTAGTTTATGCATTGGTTTTAAGACGCCTTTCAAAAATTGCTTTAATTATTTTAATGGTCATTGCTGCCGGATTTACGATTCAGTACGCATTTACGAATCCGAACGGAGATTTCATCGGAGGATGGTCAATTGATGATCTGACGCAGCTTCGAATCGGTTTCACAAGGCTGACTTTTCCTTTTCTTGCAGGAATTGTTTTGGCAAAAACAGCCAGGCTGAAATTCACAAAAAAAGCGTTTCTTACAACAAGTCTTCTTTTGGTAATTCTTTTAGCATTCCCGAGATTAGGAGGTAATGATGCGCACTGGCAAAATGCTTTGTATGAATGCTTCGCTTTAATAATCATGTTTCCATTGATTATTTGGCTGGGAGCAGGAGGGAAAATTACAGGTGAAAAGGCAAATAAATTTTGTAAATTCTTAGGAGATATTTCTTATCCGCTTTATATTACGCATTACCCGATTGCTTATACTTATTATGCCTGGGTAGTAAACGACAAGCATTCTTTAGGAGAATCTTGGGTTCAGGGCTTGTTTACTGTTTTTATTTCAATTGTATTTGCGTATATTTCGATGAAACTTTATGATGTTCCCGTGAGGAAATGGCTGAGCAAAAAGCTGATTAAAGGGTAATTGAATTTTTATTTGACCGGAATCCAGATTTCTTCCTGAGCTGCGTCATCTGCAGGATTATAGTTTTCACCGAAAAGTTCAAAATGAGGCCTGCTATCTACCTCAAAGCCATTTCTTGGAATGAAATCCTGAAAAATAAATCTGAAAATTGCCGGTCCGTTTTCGGCTTTTCCTTTGTAGCTGAAGACGATATATTTTCCGGACTCAAGTTCGAAGCGTTCAAATACTTGTTGGATATTCTCAAAATCAGAAACTTCCGCAAGCGCCCATTTTGTAAAGCTCTGATCCGGAGTGAAATTTTGGGGATATATCTGAAGAGAAAACAATTGTTTTGAAATTCTATTGGGGATCTCATTCCTTTTGGGCATGAATTTCCTCCAAAGAAGCGAGGTGTTATCTTCCTGGAAACTAGTGATAACGCTGAAACCAGCCATTTTTTTAGGCTCAATAATTTCTATACGGTGAGGTAAATTCATTTTACAAATCCAGAATTATAGACTTTCGTAATATCTCAACTGCACTGTCTCTTCTGGTAGGGTTACGTATTTCTGAAATTTCAGCCCGAGCTTTTCGATCAGCTTTTGGGAAGAGAGATTATCGTCGGAGGTAATGGCAGAAAGTTTTGTGATTCCGAAATCACTTGCTGCTGCTTCCTTCATTTTGGAAGCAGATTCGTAAGCAAAACCTTTCCCTTCAAATTCTGAAAAGAAAGAAAAACCAATATCAAGAACATCCAGCCCTTCTCTTTCAAAAATTCCGACTGCTCCGATCTTTTCCCCGGTTTCCTTGAGAATAACTACATAATTCCCAAATCCAAGCCTTTCTATCTGTGGAAGAAACCTGTTTTGAATATATTGTTCTGCATCTTCTTTTGTACGGATATTCCGGTCTCCAATATATTGAATAAAAGACGGCATATTGTAAAGCTTCAGAAAAAAATCAGCATCTTCTAAAGCTGCCGGCCTCAGGATAAGCCGTTGTGTTTCGTAATTTTTCATTTTCCAAAATTGTATTAAATTCCTTTTTTACCTGCGAGAATCATTTCTATCATTTTTGCTTTTCTGTTTTCTCTTGTTTCGGTTTTTTTGGCATCTGTGATCCAGCGAATATATTCTT
>DAMDNI010000041.1:0-11924 GCA_032083825.1 Bergeyella sp.
GTGTTCAGATCGGTTCCCGTTTTGCTGCGACAGCAGAGGCAAGCTCGCATGAGAATTTCAAACAAAAAATTACGGAACTTCAAGAGGGAGATACACATCTTACTTTGAAAGAGCTCGCACCTGTACGTTTAGTTAAAAATAAATTTTTCAATGATTTGGAAAATCTTTATGAAAATGGGAGAAATATAGAGGTATTAAAGGCAACTTTAGGAAGGGCAAGAGCAAAACTCGGAATGTTCGAAGGTGACCTGGAAGAAGGTGAACTCGAAATAGGCCAGGTTTCTGCATTAATTGATGAAATTCTTCCGGTGCAGCAGGTCTTTAAAAATCTGATCAAAGAATTTGATGAAATCGGAAATCCTGAATTGTAATTTGTTTTAATCTAATAATATCAATTAAAAAACCTCACATTATGTGAGGTTTTAATTATTTGGGGCAATCTGTTTTTGCTGCTTCTTCCGGGCTTGTCTTTCTTCAAATTTTTTAACGACATATCCGATGATGAAAGGAGCTGCCCATGTCAAAACGGTTCTTAAAATTCTTGGGTTCATAATCTTATTTTTTAGAAAAGTTGCAAGAAGCGAGCCAAATAAAAACCTGTTGTTTTCTCCGCTTTTATGGTGGACATAAGAAGATGATATTTGTTTTGTTTTTGGTTTTTTAATTGCATTCAGGCTCTGCTTTTGAATACCTTTACACCGTAATTTCAAATTCATATTCATGAATTCTTTTCTCCGTTTTCTTGTCGTTTTCCTGATGATGTTATTTTGTTCCAATTTGTATTCACAGTCTGATACTCTAAAGCCTAAAGAAAAGCCTGTAAAATATCCCCAGTTCCAGTTTAAAGGCCTGTTTCAGGGAAGATTTGTAAACAGTCTGGATAAAGATGTTGATGTTGAAGGCGTACATCACAGCGATCATTCCGGAACGGATAATACTTTTTTAATAAAATATTTGAGAGTCCAGCTAAAATCACAAATCAGTAAACATACTGAAGTTGGTGTGCTGGCAAATCTTGCAGATTTCAAAAGCGATCCCAAAAATAAAGTCTTGGAAAATGCGTATGTAAAGTACACTTTTAATCCGAAAATAGCGATTACAGTAGGCCAGTTTCGCCCTTGGTTCGGGATTGAAGAAACGTATCCAGTAGATGTAATCCGCTCTTTGGATTGGAGCAGCCAGTATAATGAATTCGCAAAATTAGGGTGGACGAGTTTCCAAATTGGAGCTTCTGTTTCCGGGGATTTGAAATTAGGAAAAATGCCTTTTCATTATGCAGTTTCTGTAGTGAACGGAAATGGTAAAAACCAAACCGCAGATAAAGATGATGGCAAACAATATTCTACAAGGCTGGTTTTCGGCCTTTCTCCCAAAAATAAAGTGAATCTTGGCTTAAATGCCGGTTATGGAGAGGTTTTCAAGAAAAATGTTTATGCTTTTGGACTTGATGCTACAGGTTTTATAAAATTTTCAGAAAAATGGAATCTTGATCTTCAGGCAGAATTGAAACAGGGAAATAATCATTCACTTTTTTATTCTCTCGCAGAAGCTGACAGGAAAGCAGATCTGAATGATTATAAAATATGGGGAACTTATTTTCTTCCGGCTTTACGCTACGAAATCAGTGATAAAGACCACACGATAAGTGCTGTGGAATTTACCTGCAGATATGAATTAATTGATAAAAATTATAAGCTGGATTCTAATCTTCAGCAGATTATTACGCCAATGTTTGGCCTGGAATTTTTGAAAGATTATAATGCAAGAATACAGTTGGGAACACAAATAAGCCGTTTCAAAAAAGAAACCGATAATTCTGCGGAACATAACAGCAACCTTTTAGTGGCGCAGGTTCAGGTCAGGTTTTAGCGATTCACTCCGAGGAAATATTGTAGTTATTGAAAGCTTTTTTTAGTTTTTGTGAAATCCTTTCTTTCAGTTGTACAGGCTGATATACAACCAGTGATTCTCCGAATCCCAGCAAAAGTCTTTCCAATTCATAATTGATCTGTACACAAATTTTAAAAATAGTGCCATTTTCTTTTTCTCCCAAAATTTCCTGAGAATGGTGAAATGGTTTGGTTTTAACGTAAGGAGCGTTGGATTTTTCTACAAAAAAAATGACATTTTTGCCTCGTTGTTCAGGGGAAACAGTAACTCCGATCGCGTCACTGAAATATTCATCGGCATTAATATTTTTGTCTGTATATTTTTCTTTTTCTAATACTGTTATTTCTTCTATTCTGTCAAGGGCAAGATTGTATATTTTCTGTTTGTGCCAGCAAATCAGAAACCAGCGGTTGTTGTATTCTTTCAATAGCTGCGGATGAACAGTGAAATAATTAGATTTTCTTGCTGTAAAGCTTTTGTAAAGTATTTTTAATACTTTTTTGTTTAAAATGCTATTGTACAGGATATCGATATATTCCAGTCCTTTCAGTCTTTCGTTTTTATCCAAATGAATGATTGATTTTTCCTGAACAGAATTTACAGAATCTTCTAATTTTTGCAAAACACCATTCATTTCCCGAAACATCGAAAAATCTTTGAACTGCTTCAAAATCTGGATGGCATTATTCATCGCTTTCAAATCACTTTCATTCACAGAAATATTGTGAATGCTGTATTCCGGATCGCTGTAACGATAATACTTTTTCTCGTAAACTTCAATGGGCGCTTCATATCCGAATTTTTCGCTTCGCATATTTTGCAAATCCAATTGAACAGTGCGTTTGCTTACAAAAGATTCCTTTCCTTCAAACTCAAACAACGCTTCGGAACATTCATCAATCAAATCTTCCAAAGTGTATTTTTTGAACTTGTTTTTTAAACATTTGTCCAAAGTTTTGTAGCGAATCAAAGCGTTTTTGTTTGATGACATGAAGGAAATTATAAATGATGAATTTTAAATTTTAAATGAAATCAATTTCGTTTTCGAGAGAGAATTGTCTAACTTTTAACCTCTTTTTTGCAATGCATCACCTTCAAACAGAACGCCATCCCAACCAAATTCAATAAAATTCCGGATATTCTGATGATCGGTTCCGTTCGGATTTTCCAAAACTTTTTGTCTGTAAAAATGACCAAACAACACCAATGTTTCTTCTCTGGAAAGGTTGTTCAGTTTTGCAAAAGATAAAACTTTGCATGAACCGTTGTTTTGATTGGCTTCATTTACGGTATTTCCATTGGTGAATTTTGTTGGTGTGAAATCGTAATGTTCGTCAATAAAGGCAATCACTTCTTTGAAATCTATGGTTTCAGGAGAAGTTTTCAGTTGTTCTAATAACATATTTATTATTTTTTTTGTCATTCTGAATGAAGTGAAACGGAATGAAGAATCTTGAGATAAAGTAGAGATTCCTCCTTCGTCGGAATGACAAGGTTAAATTTTATCAAAAATATTCAAAATAATTTTTCTGCGCAAAAAGATTGCGCACTTGTGTTTTTACTTTGCATCATCAAAATGAAACAAGATGGAAAATAAAACAAAAATCACAGGAAACGAATTAATCGCTTTAGGATTTACACCCAAAAAATGGTTTGCCGAAGCATTGGAATATATCAACGAAAACAATTTGGAAGAAACACAAATGATGGAATATTTGGAGCAGTTCAAATCTCCGGATCCGATTGCTTTGCATGCTGAACCGAAAGATTTCAAAATCAACATCAAAGCAGAAAACGAAAGCGAAATCGACAACGTGGAAAAAGTAATCAACACGATGAATGTTTTGATGAAAACACCAACTTTAATTGATGGAGCAATTATGCCCGATGCTTGTCCAACTGGACCAGAAGGTCAAATTCCGGTTGGTGGAGTCGTGGTGGCAAAAAATGCAATTCATCCCGGATTTCATAGCGCAGATATTTGTTGTTCCGTGATGTTGACCGATTTTGGAAAAATTAATCCGAAAGAAGTTTTGGACGCTGCACATTCCATCACACATTTTGGTTATGGAGGAAGACCACGAGGTGAACAAATGCCGATGTCGCAAGAATTGATGGATGCTTTCAGAGAAAATTTGTTTTTGAATGATGAGAATTTAATCAGTATTGCACGTTCACATATGGGAACTCAAGGCGACGGAAACCACTTTTTATTCGTTGGAATTTCAAAAAATACTGGAAATACAATGTTGGTGACACATCACGGTTCTCGAGCACCCGGTGCAAAATTGTACGACAAAGGAATGAAAGTCGCCAATCGTTTCAGAATGGAATTATCACCGGAAACTTTAAAAGAAAACGCTTGGATTCCGTTTGAAACCGAAGAAGGACAAGAATATTGGAACGCTTTGCAATTAATCAGAAAATGGACAAAAGAAAACCACGAATCCATTCATAATGCAACATTGGAAAAATTGAATATCGAAAAACAAAACAGATATTGGAACGAACATAATTTTGTATTCAGAGATGGAGATTTATTCTACCATGCGAAAGGAGCAACTCCGTTGGACGACAAATTTTTGCCGGATATTACAGGTCCGAGATTGATTCCTCTGAATATGGCGCAACCGGTTTTGATTGTACAAGGAACAACCAACGACAGAAATTTGGGATTTGCTCCTCATGGTGCCGGAAGAAATTTCAGCAGAAGTTTTCATAAAAAATCTTTGGCGCATAAAACCACAGAAGAAATTTTTGCGGAAGAAACCCAAGGTTTGGATGTTCGTTTCTTTACCAATGATATTGATGTTTCTGAACTTCCAAGCGCGTATAAAAATGCACAAAACGTGAGAAACCAAATTGCGGAATTCGGGCTTTGTGAAGTCTTAGATGAAGTGCTTCCTTACGGTTGTATTATGGCAGGAGATGTTGGGAAAAATGCACCTTGGAAAAGGAAGAAGAAAAATTCTTCTGTAAAAAAATAAAACTTTGAGGTTGAAAGTCCTCATATTTATTTTAAATACGATGAAAAACATCTACAACAAATGTCGATTTCGAAATGGAGAATATGCCAAACATTTGCGTCCGTTCCTCAAAAGAATAGGAAACAAAAGATGGCGGAAAAATCAGAAAAAACAAATCACGGATGAATTATTTGATTTTGTAAGGTTTCAAAAAGACAGAAAACAAAAAAGAATAAAAATATGGGTTAAAATAACTAAAAATGAAAACGGACGAAAAACTTCAGGTCAAACGCATTAAAGTTTACTATTTAAATTTTATCTTATTGAAAATCAATATCTTACTAAATTTTCTTAATTCAAAACTAACTTGTTAGTTTTCTTAACATTAAGAGTTTAAGATGATTAAGGTTTATTTGAATTTAAGAAATTGATAAATCAATTTTGATTAAGCTCATTAAGAGTTACTTAACTTAATGTTTAAAAAAAAATTGATTTTTTAATGCGTTTGACCTGGAAAAACTTCAGATTATAGAAAATTTCACTCTGAAAAATCATTCCGAGATTCCATCAAGATAAATTCGGTTGTGCGTTATTTTAACTTTAAAACAATTAAAAAATGAAAACAAAAATAGTAGAAAAGCTAAAAACGCTTGAAAAAGAAAAAAATATAGAAATACTTCATGCGATAGAATCTGGAAGTCGTTCTTGGGGATTTGCTTCTCCGGACAGCGATTATGACATCCGGTTTATCTACAAACATAATGTGGATTTTTATCTTTCGCCTTGGGACAAAAAGGATACGATAGAATTTATGACAGAAGATGATTTGGACGGTTCCGGTTGGGATTTGAAAAAGACATTTCACCTTCTGAACAAATCCAATGTTCCGCTTTTGGAACATTTGTATTCCTCCATTGTTTATCTGAAAAATGATGATTTTATGGAAAAAATTCTACCATTGGCAAAAGATGCATTTTCGCCAGTTTCGGTGGTATTTCATTATTTGAGCATCGGGAAAAAATATTTGGAATCTTGTAATAAAGACGAAGTAAAACTAAAGGATTATTTTTATTGTTTGAGAACGGTTTTAGCATCAAAATGGGTAGTTGAAAAAGGAAGTTTTCCACCGGTTATCTTTCATGAAATGTTAGGTTTGTTGCCAGAAAATATATTAGAAAAAGTTCATGGTTTATTGAAGATAAAATCAGAGAATGTAGAAAAATATTTTCACGCTCAAGATTGGGAACTTTTCGAGTATTTGAAATCTGAAATCGATTTGCTTTCTGAAAAAGCAAAAGAATTGAAAGGTGGAAATTTGGATAAAAAAGAAGCGGAAAAAGTTTTTATAGAATTGATAAAATTAGAGTGATGATAGACTTAGATTTTCTAAAACAAAACAACCTTATCCTTTTCGAAGCCGTTTCCGGCAGCAATGCTTTCGGATTGGCAACGGAACATTCGGATGTGGACATCAAAGGTGTTTTTTATCTGCCGAAAGATTTGTTTTTTGGTTTGGAATACATTCCACAAGTTTCCAATGAAACCAACGATATTGTCTATTATGAAATCGGACGTTTCGTGGAATTATTGCTGAAAAACAATCCCAATATTTTGGAAATTTTAGCTTCCCCTGAAGATTGTATTTTGTATCGGAATCCAATTATGGAAAAGTTGAAATTATCCGATTTTCTTTCCAAATTGTGCAAAGAAACTTTTGGAGGTTACGCTTCCACTCAAATTCAAAAAGCAAGTGGATTGAACAAAAAAATCGTGAATCCCATCGAAAAAGAACGGAAAGGAATATTGGATTTTTGTGTGATTCTTTTAGGTTCAAATTCGGTTCCGGCAAAAGATTGGTTGGAAAGTAAAAACTTTGAACAATTGAATTGCGGACTCGTAAAACTTCCAAATTCCAAAGGAATTTTTGCGTTGTATTATGATGAAAACAATTCCAAAAAATTCAATGGAATTTATAAAGATTTAGATTCAAATGAAGTCAGTGTTTCTTCCGTTCCAAAAGGTACAAATATGGAAGCGCATTTATTTTTCAATCAAGATGCATATTCCACGTATTGCAAAAGTTATAAGGAATATTGGGATTGGGTAGAAAAACGAAATGAAGATCGCTACAATACCAACCAAAAACACGGCAAAAATTATGACAGCAAAAACATGATGCATACGATTCGTTTGTTGCAATCCGCTGTTCATATTTTTGAAAAATCAGAATTGAAAGTTCGGGTTGAAAATCGTGAAGAATTGTTGGATATCAAATCCGGAAATTGGGAATATGATGATTTGCTGATTCTCGCAGATCAACTCTTAGTGAAACTCGAAATTTTGTCGCAAAATTCTACTTTACCAGATTTTCCCGATAAAGAAAAAGCGGAAAAAACACTTATCGAAATAAGAAACCAATTATACCACTAAACCGCCTGTTTTAGGCGGTTTATTAATTTATTTATCAGAAAATTCTACACAAATGCACTAAAACCAGTAATTGATCTTCCGACAATTAGTGAATTGATTTCTTTCGTTCCCTCATACGAATAAATCGCTTCTGCATCGGCAACAAATCTTGCAACGTCGTATTCCAACAAAATTCCGTTTCCACCCATGACTTCTCGTGCTCTGGAAACAATATCCCGAGTTCTGAGTGTACAGAATACTTTGGCAAGTGAAGCGTGTTCGTCTTTTAGAATTCCTTCATCTTGCATTTCTGAAAGTCGAAAAACCATGGTTTGCATCGCTGTCAAATTGGAAAGCATTTCCACCAAATGTCCTTGAATCATCTGGAAAGAAGCAATCGGTTTCCCGAATTGTTCTCTTTTTCGGGTATAGTCTAAAGCACTTTCATAGGCGCCTCTTGCGCAACCAGTTGCCATCCAAGCAACACCAGCTCTGGTCATTCTGAGCACATTTCCAGTGTCTTTGAAAGAGTTGGCGTTTTGCAATCTGTTTTCTTCTGTGATGATGCAATTTTTCAAGGTAATGTGTCCGTTTTGAACAATTCGGAGTGCCATTTTCCCTTTTATTTTTTCCACTGAAAATCCGGGATTGTCTTTTTCAACAATAAAACCTTTGACTTCGCCGCTGTCTAAATCTCTTGCCCAAATCACGATGACATCTGCAAAAGTGGCGTTTCCGATCCATTTTTTTTCACCATTCAAAACCCAACCTTCATCGGTTTTTTTACAGGTACATGTTAAACCACCTGCAGCACCGGAACCAACTTCGGGTTCAGTAAGACCAAATGCTCCAATTTTTTCTAATTTTTGCATTGGAGGAATCCATTTTTGTTTTTGTTCTTCGGAACCGCAAAGATAAATTGAACCCATTGCTAAACCTGATTGAACCCCAAAAAATGTCGCAATAGAAGCATCAACTCTTGCCAATTCCATGGCGATAACACCTTCCATCAGAAAAGGTAAACCGGGACAACCGTAACCTTCATACGTTACGCCGCAAATATTCAGTTCTTGAAAAGTGGGAATAATTTCAAACGGAAATTCGTCGTGAAGCCAATAATGATTCACGAGTGGTTTTATTTTGGTTTCCATGACTTCCCTAACTCTCAACTGAATTTCTCGTTGTTCTGGCGTTAAAGTGTGATAAATATCGTAGAAATCACCATCAATTGGAGGAAGTTCTTTTTTGGGTTTATCGGAATCCAGCATTTTCATTAATCCTTTCAGCTGCTTGTCGTCTAATTTGGAAAATCCATCCATTAATTTTGGAATGTCTACTTTCCGGGATATTTGATTAAGCATTTCAAAATCTATGGATTTGAATAATTGTATTGTCTGCCGGATATTGGAAAAGATGTTTGACATAGAAAAAAGTTTTGTGATTGTTCCCAAGATGATACAAAAAAAGTTCCGAAAACATTCCGGAACAGCTATAATGAATTATGTGAAGCCATTTTTGTTTTAATTTATAAAGAAAAAATTTAGTTTTAAGTAAATAAAAATCCCTCAAACTGAGGGATTTTATATATAAAATTAAAATGTTAAGCTTCTGTAGAAGGATTTTGATTTTCTGTAGGTTTTTCTTCAGTTTTTTGTCCTTCTGGTCTTGGCTTTTGTTCTGGTCTTGGTGGCCTAGGCAAAAGAACTTTTCTGGAGAGTTTCATTTTCTTGCGGTCATCGTAGCCCATGAATTTTACTTCCACTTCATCGCCTTCTGCATAAGGTACTTTTTCCAAACGCTTCCATTCAATTTCTGAGATATGAAGAAGACCTTCTGTTCCCTTTGCAATTGCAACAAAAGCTCCGAAATCCATTACTTTCACTACTTTTCCTTTATACACTTCACCTACAACAGGGACGAAAGTAATTTCATTGATCTTAGCAACAGCAGCATTGATTTTTTCTCTGTCTGTTCCTGCAATTTCGATGCGTCCGATTTCACCAATTTCTTCAATGGCGATTACTGTATCCGTATCTTTTTGCATCTGTTGGATGATTTTTCCTCCAGGCCCGATTACTGCACCGATAAAGTCTTTTGCAATCTCCATTACAACCATTTTCGGAGCATGTGGTTTCACGTCTTCTCTTGGCTGTGCAATGGTTTCGGTAATTTTATTTAAAATGTGTAGTCTTCCTTCTTTTGCTTGCATTAATGCCTGTTCCATAATATCCATGGAAAGTCCCTGGATTTTGATATCCATTTGACAGGCGGTGATTCCGTCTGCGGTTCCGGTTACTTTAAAATCCATATCTCCAAGGTGATCTTCATCGCCTAAGATATCAGAAAGAACAGTCCACTTTCCGGATTTTTTATCTGTGATTAGGCCCATTGCAATTCCTGAAACTGGTTTTGTGATCTGAACTCCGGCATCCATTAATGCTAAAGTTCCTGCGCATACGGTTGCCATTGAAGAAGATCCGTTGGATTCCAAAATATCGGAAACTACTCTGATCGTATATGGGTTTTCAGTTGGAATTACTGCCTGTAAAGCTCTCTGAGCTAAGTTTCCGTGTCCAACTTCTCTTCTTGAAGTTCCTCTTAAAGGTCTTGCTTCTCCTGTTGAGAAAGGAGGGAAATTGTAATGTAAAAAGAATTTTTCGTCATGCTGAGTGATCACGCTGTCCACCATGTTAGCATCTTTTATAGAGCCTAAAGTTACCGCTGTTAAAGATTGAGTTTCTCCTCTGGTAAAAATTGCTGACCCATGAGCTCCAGGCAAATAGTCGATTTCTGACCAAATCGGGCGGATTGTTTTAGGATCACGACCGTCCAGACGAATGTTGTCTTCCAGGATCATCTGACGCATTGCTTCTTTTTCTACATCATGATAATATACTTTTGCAAATGGTAAGACTCTTTCCAACTCTTCAGGATTATCAACATATTGTGCTAAAAATTCGTCAAGAACAGCTTTGAATTTTTCGTGTCTTTCTTCTTTTCCGGAAGGCTGTTTTGCAACGTCATAAACTTTGTCGTAAGTTTCTTTCCATACTTTTGCACGGATGTCTTCATCGTGAACTTCGTGGCTGTATTCTCTTTTTGGAAATGCTTTTCCTACTTTTTCGGCTAATCTTTCCTGAGCTTCAATTTGTTTTTTGATTTCCGCGTGTGCGAATTGGATGGCTTCCAGCATTTCCTGCTCAGAAATTTCCTTCATTTCACCTTCTACCATTACGATGGAATCTTTTGTGGCTCCTACCATAATATCAAGTTCGGAATTGGCTAAATCTGCATAAGTCGGATTAATAGACAGTTTCCCGTCAAATCTTACCACTCTTACTTCAGACATCGGCCCGTCAAAAGGAATATCAGTAATTGCAATAGCGGAGGAAGCGGCTAAACCTGCCAGATCATCCGGAATAGATTGCCCATCATAAGAGATTAAAGAAATCATTACCTGAACTTCAGCATGGAAATCCTCAGGAAATAAAGGTCTTAAAACCCGGTCAACCAGACGCATGGTAAGGATTTCCTGATCGGAAGGTCTTGCTTCTCTTCTGAAAAAGTTTCCGGGGATTTTTCCGCCTGCGTAGAATTTTTCTCTGTAATCAACGGTTAAAGGTAAAAAGTCAACACCCGGGTTGGCTTCTTTGTTGGCTACAACGGTTGCTAAAAGCATGGTTCCGCCCATTTTTACGACAACAGAACCGTCAGCCTGTTTTGCCAGTTTTCCTGTTTCGATGGTGATTTCTCTGCCGTCTGCAAGAGTAATCGTCTCTGTGAATGCTTGAGGTATACTCATAAAATTTGTTTTGTTTTTGCACCTCCGTATTGAGGGCTCATTGTTTATATTTCGTCTAAATTTTCGATTGCAAAGGTAAGGTATTTATCTGTAACTGTTATAGTTTCAGTAAAAAGAATTATTTGCTGTAAAAGTCTTTTTACCAGCTGTTTAAGCCGTTTTGCAAAAGCTGGTCATAGTTTTCCGTATTGAAGCTGTAGAGGTCAGGAGATTTGTGTGCGCCTCCTTTCCTCTGCTCATCGAGCTTTGTAAGAATTCCCAGGTTTTTGATTTTCCTGTAAAAATTTCCTCGGTTAAGTTCCCGTCCTAAAATGGTTTCGTAAAGTTTCTGAAGCTCTGGTAAAGTAAATTTTTCGGGAAGAAGATTATAACCTATTGGTTTGTAAGAAATTCTTTCTCTCAATGTCAACAAAGCTTTTTCGATAATTTTTCTGTGGTCCATCGCCATAGTGAGATTTGGCAGGTTCTGCAAATCTACCCATTCACAAACTTCACTCAAAGAATCTGGTTTTGGTGCTACATTTTTGAAATTGACCAAAGCATAGTAGCCAATAGAGATAAATCTTTGCTTATGCCAAAGATCATCATCAAAATCTTGGAAATAAGATTCGTTCCGGTTGATATCTCCAAAAACCGAAAATTCTTCTAGGAAAATATGGTCAACACCTGCTCTTTCTTTCAGGATATCTTTTGCTGCTTCACTTAATGATTTGTTTTTTTCAACATAGCCGCCCGGCAAAAACCACTGCTTGTTATAGTGCATCTTCAGAAGTAAAACTTTCAGTTCATTTTCATTAAATCCAAAAATAACGGCATCAACAGAAATATGAGATAAATAAAGTTGATAAGCCGTTTTT
>DAMDNI010000041.1:11934-16991 GCA_032083825.1 Bergeyella sp.
AAAAATTTTTGGACTAAAATGTTTTTTTAATAAAATATTATAAGTTAACATAATATTTTCACGCTGTTAAATATTTGTATTTCAATGTTTTATTTAAAAAATTAAAATTTTGTTAACATTATTTTGATATTACAAATAAATGTTTTACTATTGTAATGCTTCATAATGAAGCAATGAAATGTTTTCAAAAAGACTCTTGTTTTATCTTTTGATTTTCATGCTTTTAGAAGATTTGTACATTTCTTCAAAAAGTACGTTCAACAGTATTTTTCATAGCTGTTTTCTTGAAAAGAAGATCATTAACATTCACCACTCAAAAACAAATTTCTTCTGTATTAAAAATGATTTAGCCTAATAATTTAAATTAACCTATAAACATGAAAAAGATCCCTTTAAAAATTTCAGTTTTAGCAATGATGCTTTGCTCTGCTGCAGTATTTGGACAAGAAAATGACAGTATTGCTGTTAAGAAACAGAAAACAACAGAGTCAAAAGAAGAAAATAACAGGAATGTCATGCTGAATGCAGCAAACAATACAGGTCCGAGAGAAGTGAATATTGGATTGCCGGCTTCTGTAGGCGGTATTACAATTTTAGAAAATGATATGCCGGTCGTTCATTTCTTTTGGCCGGAAATGCCCACAAAAACATGGAGACAAAGTGTGAGCTTAGGAAGAACCGGGCTTATGAAAATGGGTGAGGCAGCAATAACACAAGGCGAACTGGGATTCGCTGTCAATTCTTATACAAAAATTGGAACTGAAAAAACAGAAGTTGTAGGAAATCTCTCAGGAAGCCATTTTGGTTGGATTAAAGGGGATCTCAATGTTTCTGGCCCGATTGCAAAAAACTGGTCTTATACAGCAGGAGCATTCCTGAATTTTGATCCTCAGTCTTTTGATGCAAAATTCACCAATTATGCAGACAGAACCCAGATATACAGATTTGGAGTTACAAAAAGATTTGATAATAATAAAGGAGAAATCAGTGTATTGTATAAATATGCCAAATCAGCATCATTAAGCAATTATGCAGTTTTCAAATACAAGGAAGGCGGAAAAGTAGAAGAAATTGACGGGTTCAAAATTGGTAGGGATGCCTATATTCTCAATACAGGGATGTATAAATTTAAAAACCTCAAAACAGGCGAATATATGTGGGCTGATATGGGAGGAAAAGATAATGAATCATTTTCTCATGTAGTAGATGTTTTAGGGAATTATAAACTGAATAACGACTGGAATTTAAAATTTGCAGCCAGAGGAAGATATGCAGAAGCTACTATTTTTATGGAAGCTCCAATCAGTATTTTCAATGCAACTGCTGCCGATGGTTTTACGGATAAGACTACAGGGCAGGCTTATACAGGTTACGTGAGTACAGTATTAGGAATGTACTCTCCTCATATCCCTACAAAAACTTTGATGGGAAGGGTAGAACTAAACAAGAAAACAGAAAATCATGACTGGAGAGTAGGAATTACAGAATCTTATTACCATGTCGATCAGTTTGTATCTAACCGCTCGTTCTATTACCAAAAAGCAGAAGCAAATCCGGGGCAATTGCTGAGAAATGTTGCAGGAGGTACAAGCAATACTGATGCCGATGGATTTTATGGATATAATTTAGGTGCGGAATATCACGATGGTTCAGAAAATAAATTGGCTGGATTCTTTTCCGATAGTTGGACAGTTTCTGACAGATTTAGTGTGAATTATGGAGCAAATCTTCGTTTGCATACTCTGGATGGAAGCCAATATCTTACAACAAGAACTCCGGGTTTCGTTTTAGCAGATGGTACCCCTACATATTTTAAAGATAGCTGGTTTCAAATCAGCGGTGATATTAATGCTGTCTACAAATTGACTAAAAATTTCGGTTTATTAGCAGAATTCCTATATGTCGAGAAAAACGGGCAGTTGGAAAGTTATTCAGGAAATGTAGTTCCTAATCTTCAAAAAACGAAAAGCCCGATGGGAGCATTTGGAGTATATTATAACAATCCGAAATTTTCATTGGTTTCCCAAGTCAATTATTTGACAAAAAATAATTATCTGGCAAGACCAACCTTAGTCAATCCAAATAACAGTACGGAAACTTACTCCCCAACTGTATATTATGATATCCAGACATTAGGATGGACAACTGATATTGTGATTAATCCTTTTAAAGGATTTAATCTGCATTATCTGATCACATTACAAAATCCTGTTTACAAAAACTTTGATTTCTCAGCTTTCGGATCTAATTATTCTTATGATGACAAGAATGTGCTTAGTATTTCAAAAGTTCTGATGGAAATAGATCCGAGTTATTCCTTTGATAAATTCAGAATATGGGCAAGCTTCCGCTATTTTAGTAAACAATATGCCAATTATACCAACGTTTTATTTTTTGCTCCAAGATGGGAAACCTTTGGTGGTGCAAATTACAGAATCAATAATCATTTTGATATTGGTGTAACAGTCGTTAATTTCTTAAACCAAAGAGGAGCTTCAGGAAGTATAACAGGTGCTGAGCTGATCACAGATCCAAGCCCTTATTATGATAAATATTTAACAGGAAGTTATATCCGACCATTTACTTTAGAAGCATCACTCAATTTTAGATTTTAATGAATAATGAAAAAAATAATCATTACCATACTATCTGTATTCTTTGGAATAGCAGTATCGGCTCAAAGCTACCGTATAATATCTAATGAGAGAGGTCCTGTTTTAGGATATTCTGAAACATCCGGAGTCAAAATTCTTACAATTGGCAAAAATAAATTTAAAGATTTAAATAAAAACGGGAAGCTTGACAAATACGAAGACTGGCGTTTGCCGGTTGATGAAAGAGCAAAAGATTTGGCTTCCAAAATGTCAATTGAGCAAATTGCCGGCTTGATGCTTTACAGCGCACATCAGTCAGTTCCGGCTGCTGCAGATGGTTTCAGAGCAGGGAAGTATAATGGGAAACTCTATAAAGAAAGCGGGGCAAATCCGTGGGATCTTACCGATGAGCAGAAGAAATTTTTAAAAGAAGATAACCTTCGCCATGTATTGGTAACAACTTTAGAATCCCCTGAAATTGCTGCAAAATGGAATAACAATCTTCAGGCTTACATCGAAGGATTGGGTTTGGGAATTCCCTCTAACAATAGTTCAGATCCGAGACATTCTGCTTCTGTTACGGCAGAATTCAATGAAGGAGCAGGAGGACAGATTTCGCTTTGGCCGGATGGTTTGGCAATGGGAGCAACTTTCGATCCGGAATTGGTGAAAAAATTCGGAAATGTTGCTGCTCAGGAATATCGAGCTTTGGGAATTTCAACAGCGCTTTCTCCACAGATTGATTTGGGAACAGAGCCCCGCTGGTACAGGATTGCATATGTTTTCAGTGAAAGTCCGGATTTGACAGCAGATATGGCAAGAGGTTATATTGATGGCTTTCAGACGTCATTCGGAAAAGATGTCATCAAAAATGGCTGGGGGTACAAAAGTGTGAACGCAATGGTAAAACACTGGCCGGGAGGCGGACCTGAGGAAGGCGGACGTGACGGGCATTGGGCAATGGGAAAATATGCGGTTTATCCGGGGAATAATTTTCAGAATCACGTAAAACCTTTTACACAAGGTGCCTTCAAATTAACAGGCGGGACTAAAGAAGCTTCTGCGGTGATGCCTTATTATACCATCAGTTATAACCAAGATACCAAAAACGGCGAAAATGTTGGAAATGGCTTTAGTAAATATTTATTAACCGACTTGCTTCGAGGAAAATACGGTTATGACGGAGTCATTTGTACAGACTGGATGGTAACACCGGATGAAGGGAAAACTCCGGGAGCTTTTGCCGGAAAACCCTGGGGTGTTGAAAAACTTTCTGTGGCAGAACGCCATTACAAAATTCTGGAAGCAGGCGCAGACCAATTTGGAGGGAACAACGACAAAGAACCTGTTCTCGAAGCTTATCAAATGGGCGTGAAAGAACACGGCGAAAAGTATATGCGTAACCGTTTTGAGCAATCTGCCGTTCGTTTACTGAGAAATATTTTCAGAACCGGATTGTTTGAAAATCCATATTTAAATGTGGAAGAAACAAAAAAGATTGTAGGCAACCCGGAATTTATGAAGGCTGGATATGATGCGCAGGTAAAATCCATCGTCATGCTAAAGAACAAGAATAATTTCCTTCCGGTTAAAGAAAGAAAAACAGTTTATATTCCGAAGAGATATTCCCCTGCAACGTTCAACTGGTGGGGGATTTACACCGAACCTTCTTTAGGATTTCCTGTCGATATTGAGAAAGTTAAAAAATATTATGACGTAACCGAAAATCCGGGGAAAGCCGATTTTGCCATTGTATTTGTGCAAAGTCCTCATAGCGAAGAAGGAGGTTACAGCGATATTGATGCAAGAGAAGGTGGAAACGGATATGTTCCAATCTCTCTCCAATATCAGACGTATACAGCAACCGAAGCCCGTGAAAAAAGTATCGCAGCAGGAGATCCAGTTGTTGCGCCTGACGTAAAAGACAGGACTTTTAAAAATAAAACAACAACGGTTACCAATTTCACAGATTTATTGACCATTGAAAATACATACAAAGCCATGAACGGAAAACCTGTAATTGTTGCTGTAACAGCTTCAAAACCTATGGTGTTTAATGAATTTGAAAAACATGCGGATGGTATTTTTATGAATTTTAATGTTTCCAATCAAGCCGTTATCGACATTATTGCAGGAAAATATGAACCTTCAGGATTACTTCCTCTTCAGATGCCGGCAAATATGGAAACGGTTGAAAAACAAAAAGAAGACGTACCTTATGATATGATTCCGCATAAGGATTCCGAAGGTCATTCCTATGATTTCGGATATGGGATGAATTGGTCTGGAGTTATTAAAGATGCCAGAACTCAAAAATACACTAAATAGTTTAACATTTATACATACATTCATTCATAGACTGATTAAATTGATGTCTCAGAACCGGGACAATGTTTTGTTCCGGTTTTTATGAAATTTTAAAAATCCCTATATATTTTATGAAAACAAAAATTTCCATATTCT
>DAMDNI010000042.1:0-8613 GCA_032083825.1 Bergeyella sp.
ATTGCGGGAACCAATGTTGCCCCATATAGTGTAGCAAATGTAAAGATTGATTACACTACGAATAACGGAGCAACTTGGAATGTATTGGCTGCTTCTACACCAAATGACGGTTCAGAAGATTTGAGCTTCTCTTCATTTGCAACAGGTACTCAATTATATGTCAGAGTTTCTGCAATCGGAAATGTTTTTTATACGCTTGGCAAAGTCACCGTATCACAAATAGTACTTTGTGATGGTTCAGCACCGGTAGGGATTGCTGTAACGAATGTAACTTCAACAGGAGCTACGATTTCTTGGGACGCAATATCAGCTGCAACATATATTCTAAAATATAAAAAAGCAGGAGAAACAGTATGGATAGAAGTTCCTACAACGAGTACCAGTGTGAATTTAACTGGTTTGCAAGAAAGCGAAGTTTATGACTATCAGGTTGCTGCAGTTTGTTCGGGAACCACAGGAACATATTCTAATCTAGGCCAGTTTACAACGCCTATTCTTGCTTATTGTACTTTAACATCTACCAATTCTAGTGATGAATATGTTTCTAAAATAATTGTAAATGCTGAAGGAGGATCTATAATGACTAGTAATTCAGGTGCAAGCATGTATACAGATTATACTTCTGATACTTCAAGACTTATTACGCTATACAAAGGTTCTGCCGGTAATACCCTTACAGTTACAAAAGCTTGGACAGGAACTCAATATAATGAAGCGATAACAGCTTGGATCGATTTCGATAGAAATGGTATCTTTGATAGTGATGAATTGATTATGTCTACTGTGGCAGATAAGATCACCCCTGTTTCTGCTACTTTTGAAGTTCCAAACGATGC
The DNA here is from genome assembly GCA_032083825.1 of Bergeyella sp. GTDB lineage: Bacteria > Bacteroidota > Bacteroidia > Flavobacteriales > Weeksellaceae > DAMDNI01. The sequence goes on from DAMDNI010000042.1 coordinate 837, forward strand.
TTATACAGGAACCAAGCCTTTGAGAATGAGAGTCGCTTTGAAATATAATGCTGCTCAAACAGACCCATGTGGTTCTTATACTTATGGTGAAGTTGAAGATTATGCAGTAGTAATTCCGGGTACTCTGGCAGTTTCAGAAAATAGTAACTCTTCTCAAATTCAGGTGTATCCTAATCCGGCAGCTGATGTTTTAAACATTACTAAAGTTTCCAATAATGCTATATTTACTATTTATAGTATATCCGGACAATTGGTAGCTAAAGGAAAAGTTTCTGATAATAAAGTGACAGTTTATAAACTACAGAAAGGAGTTTATATAATCTCTATAGAGGATAAAGGAACTCTATCTAAGGTGAAGTTTATTAAAAATTAAGATATTTTTACCAATAATTAAAATTCCCGGAATAATTTCCGGGAATTTGTTTATTAATAACACAATTAGACGTTTTCGATTTCTTTGATGAGTTTCTCTGTTTCCGCTTTAAGATCAGTCAGATTGGTATTGTTATAAATAATAAAATCGGCCAGTTTGCATTTTTCCTTTTCGGGCATCTGGTTCAGCATTATGGCTTCAATTTCGCGATAGGTCTTATGATCTCTGTCCATGACACGTTTCATTCTCAGCTTATCTTCCGCAGTTACAAGAACAGATTTGAAGCATTGTTTGTTGAGTTTTAATTCAAACAAAAGTGCGGTTTCTTTAAAAATAAAGTTTTGGGATTGGTGGATATTTATCCAGCTTGTAAAGTCAGTATTCACAGCAGGATGAATGATAGAATTGAGCTGCTTTAAAAGATCATCATTATTAAAAACTTTTTCTGCTACGTATTTCCGGTTATAAAGGCCGTTTTCATCGTAGGCATTTTTTCCTAAAAGTTCTGTGATTTTTTCTTTTAAAAATCCATCTTCATTGACGATTTCTTTCGCTCTGATATCGGAATAATAAACTGCATATCCAGCTTCTTCTATGAATTTTGCTACTGTTGTTTTTCCGGATCCGATACCTCCGGTAAGTCCTATAATCCTCGGTTCGGGATCGGGCTGTTCCGGCTCTGGCTGTAATTGTTCTTCCATAAAATATGATTTCAAATAATGAATTAATCAAAAAAAATTAATAACCAAAAACTTCATTAAAGCTGTAAGTCTGGTCAAGTCTTACTCCTCTTTCAGTCATTTTTAAACTTGCAAGCTCGTGATGAGCATCGTGTTCAAAAAATAAAAGATAATCATTGTCTATACATTGTTTCAGGAATTTTCCTTTTTCTTCCATAGTCAATAATGGTCTGGTATCATATCCCATGACATAAACCTGCGGAATATGACCAACTGTCGGAATAAGATCTGCGGCAAAAACAATAGTTTTTTCCTGATATTGCAGAACAGGAAGCATTTGTTTTTCAGTATGTCCGTCTACAAAAATGACATCCATTTTCAGATCTGGTGCAAAACCATAATTCCCTGTTTTTGGAAGCGGAAGAAAATTTAATTGGCCACTTTCTTCAATCGGAATAATATTTTCTTTTAAAAAACTTGCTTTCTCTCTCGGATTAGGTTCTGTTGCCCATTTCCAGTGATTTTCATTAGTCCAGAACTGTGCATTTTTAAAAGCAGGCCTGTATCCTGATTTGTCTTCATTCCATTCAATTGCGCCGCCGCAATGATCGAAATGAAGGTGGGTAAGAAAAACATCTGTAATATCTTCTTTTATAAAACCAAACTTTTTAAGACTTTTATCAAGCCTATCATCACCCCAGAGAGAATAATGGCCAAAGAATTTTTCATCCTGTTTGTCTCCGAGTCCACAGTCGATAAGAACCAGTTTTTTGCCGTCTTCCACAAGTAAAGAGCGGGTGCCGAGTTCAATAAGATTTCTTTCATCGGCAGGATTGGTGTTTTCCCAAATTGTTTTCGGAACAACTCCGAACATTGCGCCGCCATCAAGTTTAAATTTTCCGCATTGTATTGGGTACAGTTTCATAAAATAAAATCTTTCTACTAATATAGAGATTTTTTTGGATTTGAAATCTCGGTTTTGCTATTCAGTAGTTTTGAATAAGTGTTTTTTAGGAAATAAACTTAAACAGTTTTATAATGTCAAAATTAAGCAACTTTTAATTCCAGCCTACCTGATTGCCGCTCGCTTCGCTCGCGCCAAAAAAATTCTAAAACAATTCTCCAGGATTTTTTGGTTTCGTGATTTTCAGGTGTTGGTATGCTTTTTCGGTTACTTCTCTACCTCTTGGAGTTCTGATAATAAATCCTTCTTGAATCAGAAATGGTTCGTAGACTTCTTCCAGGGTTTCAGGATTTTCGCCGATGGAAGTTGCTAAAGCCGAAATTCCGACAGGTTTTCCGCGGAAGTTTTCGATCATGACGCGCATGATTTTGTTATCCATATCATCGAGTCCGTATTCATCAACATTCAGGGAGTTTAAAGCGAATTTTGTAATATTGATTTCAATTTCTCCGTTCCCTTTAATTTCAGCAAAATCACGCACCCTTCTCAACAGAGCATTAGCAATTCTTGGAGTTCCGCGGCTTCTTCTGGCAATTTCGAGGGCTGCATCTTCATAAATTTTTACTCCTAAAACTCTTGCGCTTCTTTCGATGATCATTCCGAGAAGTTCGACGGTATAATATTCCAGTCTGCTTTGTATTCCGAATCTTGCCAGCATTGGTTTTGTCAGCATTCCGCTTCGGGTTGTGGCACCAATTAATGTGAAAGGATTCAGGCTGATTTGTACGCTTCTTGCGTTAGGTCCGGTTTCCAGCATGATATCGATTTTATAATCTTCCATTGCAGAATACAGGTATTCTTCAACCACAGGTGACAAACGATGGATTTCGTCAATAAAAAGAACATCATTTTCGTCCAGATTGGTCAATAATCCGGCGAGACTTCCGGGTTTATCCAAAACTGGACCTGAGGTAATTTTGCAATTTACACCCAGTTCATTAGCGATAATATGAGATAATGTAGTTTTTCCTAATCCGGGCGGGCCGTGCAAAAGAACATGATCCAGCGCTGCACCTCTGTTTTTTGCTGCAGCAACAAAAACTTCAAGATTATCAAGTGTTTTCCGCTGTCCGGCAAAATCGCCAAAGGTTTGCGGACGGATTTTTTCCTCCTGAATCAAATCATCATCAGAATAATTGTCTTTGTCGGGATGAAGAAAATCGGGCATTTCTGAGTATTGTTAAAATAAAGTTCAAAGATAAAGTTTTCCAGGCAATTTGGTCAGCATTTTCGGGTGTGTTTATTTTAATTAAATTTACAGAAAATCATGTTTAATGAAATTAATCGGCCCATTTAAACAAATTATAACACTTTCAAACCTTCCATTAAGGGGTAAGTTATCGGATGATCAGCTTGAAATTATCGATAATGGAGGAATCATTATCAAAAATGATATTATTGAAGCTGTCGGCGATTTCCAAACATTAAAATCTCAAAATCCGGAAATTGAAACTGAAAATATAGAAGGAGAAAAGATTGCGCTTCCTGCTTTTGTAGATTCTCATACTCATATCTGCTTCGGAGGAAACCGCGCCAATGATTTCGCAATGCGGAACGCAGGGAAAACCTATCTGGAAATTGCAGAAAGTGGCGGAGGTATCTGGAGTTCTGTAAAACATACAAGATATGCATCAGAAGAGGAATTGTTGGGAACGCTGCTCCAAAGGATCGATTTTTTAATCTCTTTGGGAATTACGACAATTGAAGTCAAAAGTGGTTATGGTCTGGATTTGGAAAATGAAATGAAAATGCTGCGTGTAATTAAAAAGGCACAGGAAAAAACTTCTGCAACACTCATTCCGACCTGTCTTTCTGCACATCTGAAGCCAAAAGATTTTGACGGAACTCATGAAGAGTATCTGGATTTTATTTTGAATGAAATTCTTCCTAATGTGAAAGAAGAAAATCTTGCTGAACGCGTCGATATTTTCATTGAAAAATCTGCTTTTCAGCCTGAAGAGAGCAAGAATTTTTTACTCAAAGCGAAACAACAGGGTTTTGAAATTACTGTTCATGCAGATCAGTTTACACCCGGAAGTTCGAGAATTGCCGTCGAAGTCGGGGCAAAATCTGCCGATCATTTAGAAGCAACCAGTGATGAAGATATTGAATATCTGGCAAAATCCGATACTGTTGCCATTGCTCTTCCCGGCGCAAGCATTAGTTTGGGCGAACCATTTGCGCCAGCCAGAAAAATTCTGGATGCAGGCGGAATTCTGGCAATTGCCAGCGATTGGAATCCGGGTTCTGCACCAATGGGAAATCTTGTTGCGCAAGCAAGCATTCTGGCAACATTTCAAAAGCTTTCTACCGCTGAAGTGCTGGCCGGAATTACTTTCCGTGCGGCAAAAGCCTTGAGCCTGGAAGACCGCGGAATTTTAAAAAAAGATATGAAAGCTGATTTTGTTGTTTTTGAAACAAATAATTTTCAGGACATTCTTTATCATCAGGGAAGCCTGCAAGCCAGTGATGTTTTTATCAATGGAAATAAACATAAACTTTCGTAAATTCAAAAAATGATTATCTTAACGGAGTAAAAATTATACATCATGAGCAACCTTGATATGTGGGAAGTTTTTATTCAGACAAAACCCGGGCTTTCCCATAAACATGCAGGAACAGTGCAGGCTGCAACAGCTGAAATGGCACTGCAGAATGCGAGAGACGTGTACACCAGAAGGAAAGAAGGAACATCAATCTGGGTGGTTCCTAGCAAATATATGGTGACTTCAGAAGGGATAGATCAGGAAGCTTTTTTTGATCCGGCAGATGATAAATTATACCGTCATCCTACTTTTTATCAGATTCCGAATGATGTGAAAAACATGTAATCTATTGTAAAATGTCGGTTGTAAAAAGTACATGGTACTTTCGAGATTTTATATTTACGAAAATAAAATGAAAAATTACCTTTTAAAATTAGCTGACGATGTTCTGGTCATGGGACAAAGGCTTGCAGAATGGTGCGGGAAAGGACCTTATCTGGAAGAAGATATTGCATTGACCAACATTGCGCTCGATTATCTTGGGCAGTCATCGCTTCTTTATAAATATGCCGCTCAGTTCCATGAAGGGAAATCAGAAGATGATCTTGCTTTTCTCCGTTACGAGCATCAATATTTAAATGCACAATTAGTGGAATATCCTAATGGAGATTACGCACAGACTTTACTGAAAGTATATTTTTTCTGCGTATATCAGAAATTGCTTTATGAAAATCTTGTCAGAAGTGCAGATCAGCAATTATCAGCCATTGCTGAAAAATCACTGAAAGAAGTAAAATATCATTATACTCATACCAAAACATGGATGAATGTCTTTTCTAACGGAACCGATGAAAGCAGGCAGAGACTTAAAAATGCCTTGGAAAATCTTTGGGAATATACAGGCGGATTATTTGATGAAACAGATGATGAAGAAAGCTTGGTTCAGCTGGATATTGTCCCCGATTCAAGTAGGCTGAAAGCAGGCTGGCTTCAAAAAATTTCCGAAGATTTTAAAGAAGTTGACCTTGTAATTCCTGAAAATCCGTTTATGCAGAAAGGCAGCCGAAAAGGAATTCATACCGAATATTTCGGATACATTTTGTGTGAGCTTCAGTATATGCAGCGTGCTTATCCGGGTTGTGAATGGTAAAAGTAATCTGAAAAAATTTTGTTTTAATATATATTTATCAACTTATCAATCAATTTGCTGGATTTATTAAACATATTAAAAGAGATTCCTGATCCCGAAATTCCCGTTATCAATATCGTGGAATTAGGGATTGTGCGTGAAGCAAGAAAAGTTTCTGAAAATGAAGCTGAAATCATCATTACCCCGACATATTCTGCATGCCCGGCAATGTACAGTATTGAAGATGATATCGTAAAATTAATGGAACAGAACGGCATTTCTGCCAAGGTAAAAACCGTAATTTCACCAGTTTGGACAACAGATTGGATCACCGATGAAGCAAGAAAAAAACTTTTTGATTACGGGATTGTGCCTCCAGAAAAGGGTGCAGAAAAAACTTCCTTGAATATCCCTGTGAAATGCCCGAGATGCCAGTCTTCAAATACAAAAGAAATCAGCCGTTTCGGTTCTACATTATGCAAGGCAAGTTACCAATGCAACGATTGTCTGGAACCTTTCGATTATTTTAAATGTCATTAATAAATAATAAGCATACCATAATGATTTAAAACTATTTTCAATATTCCCGGAATTTTAAATTGTTAATTGGTAGATCAAATAAAAAATCATGAATTATACACAGCTTGAAATAGAAGCCCACTTTGAAGGAAAGCTTAAAATCGCTTTTCTCAACCAGCCGGACACGTTCAATTCACTCAACAGAACAATGCTGAAAGAGCTCCGGGAATTTGTAGACCAATGCAATGAAGACAAAAATCTCCGCTGTATTGCGATTTCAGGAAGAGGAAAAGCTTTTTGTTCCGGGCAAAACCTGAAAGAAGCATTGAGTTTGGGACAAGACATTCACGAACCTCGTGTTGTTCAGAAAATGGTTATTGAATATTATAATCCTCTTGTTACAAAAATTTCAACTTCCAAAAAACCGGTTATTTCTTTAGTCAATGGCCCTGCAGTTGGAGCGGGAGCAATGCTCGCGCTGATTTGTGATTTTACGCTCGCAACAGAAAATTCATATTTCTCCCAGGCATTTTCAAACATCGGGTTGATTCCGGATACAGGAGGAACTTATTTTTTACCTAAACTTTTAGGAAAGCAAATGGCGACATATCTCGCTTTTATAGGGAAGAAGCTTTCTGCGCAGGAATCAAAGCAATTGGGGCTTATCGCTGAAGTTTTTCCTGATGAAGTTTTTTCAGAAAAATCCATGGAAATTCTGGAACAAATTTCCAATATGCCGACAAAAGCGCTGTATCTGACAAAAAAAGCATTCAATGAATCTTACGAAAATTCTTTATCAGAGCAGCTGGATATTGAAGGAATTTACCAGCAATCTGCATCAGAATCTGAAGATTTTATGGAAGGCGTTTCCGCATTTTTAGAGAAAAGAAAACCCAATTATAAAGGAAGATGATAGATCTTAGACAATAGAATAGAAGTCATAACTCTCAAAAATGGTCTAAGATTTCAACTCTTTTTATCTCAATTTTATGAAAAAAATAGGAATCATCGGTTCCGGAACAATGGGAATCGGAATTGCGCAGGTTGCAGCAACTTCAGGCTGTAATGTTTTTCTGTATGATGCCAACTCAGAACAGACAGAAAAATCATTGCAAAATTTAGAAAAAACCTTGCAGAAATTAGCCGAAAAAGGGAAAATGAGTTATGAAAAATCCGAAGAAATTTTCAATAAAATAAAATTTTGTACCGAGCTAAAAGAATTAAAGGATTCCGAGCTGATTATTGAAGCTATTATCGAAAACAAAAATGTCAAAACTAAAGTTTTCGGTGAATTGGAAAATTATGTTTCCGAAAACTGCATTCTTAGTTCAAATACCTCATCCATTTCAATTACATCCCTTTCTGCGGAACTGAAGAAGCCGGAACGTTTCATTGGAATTCATTTTTTTAATCCTGCCCCGTTAATGCCTTTGGTAGAAATTATTCCGGGGATTTTAACGGATAAAAATCTACCTCAGCAAATGGTTGATTTAATGGCTAATTGGCAGAAATCGCCAGTTATTGCCAAAGATATTCCGGGATTTATAGTGAATCGGATTGCTCGTCCTTTTTATGGCGAAGCATTACGAATTGTAGAAGAAAATATAGCAACTTCCGAACAAGTGG
>DAMDNI010000042.1:8623-11530 GCA_032083825.1 Bergeyella sp.
GATGCCATGCGAATATTAGGAAATTTCCGGATGGGACCTTTCGAACTGATGGATTTAATTGGGATTGATATTAATTTTGCTGTAACCCAAACGGTTTACAAAGATTATTTTTACGATCCGAAATACAAGCCAAGCCTTTTGCAGCAAAGAATGAGCGAAGCCAAACTTCTCGGCAGGAAAACAGGAAAAGGGTTTTATGATTATTCGGGGAATTCAGAAAAAATAATTCCGGAAAAAGACAAAAATTTGTATGAAATGATTTTCATGCGGATAATTTCCATGCTCATAAATGAAGCCGTTGAAGCCAAACGCCTGAAAATAGCCTCCGATGAAGATATCGAAATGGCAATGCAGCAAGGCGTAAACTATCCGAAAGGTTTGCTGAATTGGGGACAAGAAATCGGCTATCAAAAAATTTCTGAAACCTTACAAAACCTCTATAACGAATATCAGGAAGAACGTTATCGTCAAAGCCCGTTACTTCGTAAAATGTGATATAATAATGTACAGAGCGTGACAATTAGCAATCAGTGCTTTTATTTTGACCTTGTAAAATTTTTGGTAAACAGCTACATTTTATTGGTAAATTAAAAAATATGACACCATTTGAACTAGCCCAATATATGCTCAATCAAGACGAATTCTCAAAATGGATGGGAATCGAATTGATAGAAATTAAAGAAAAATATTGTTTGATTAAAATGCCGGTAAAACGGGAAATGGTTAACGGGCTTCGCACTGTTCATGGCGGAATTACCTTTGCTTTTGCAGATTCAGCGCTCGCTTTTTCTTCTAATAACACTAATGATGCTTCGGTTGCACTCAATTGTGTCATCAATTTTACGAAAGCAGTACGGGAAGGAGAAACACTTTTTGCAGAAAGCACTTTGATTTCTGATACCCGTAAAACCGGAGTTTATGATATTAAAATCACCAACCAAGATAAAAATTTGATGGCGACTTTTCGGGGAACGGTTTACAAATTAGGAAAATCGGTTACAGATTTATAAACAAATTCTAATCATGGAAAAACTAAAAAACTACATACACGGCGAATGGATTGAAGGCTCTGGAAACGGAATTCCTTTGTACAATGCTGTAACGGGAGAGCAGGTTGCTGTTTCCGATACAGAAGGTCTGAATTTTGAGCAGGCTTTGGATTACGGAAGAACAGTAGGTTACAAAAACCTTTCATCTATGACGTTCTACGATCGTGGAGAAATGTTGAAAAAAGTAGCGCTTTACCTTTTAGAACGAAAGAAAAAATATTACGATTTATCTTATAAAACTGGAGCAACTCATGTGGATTCTTGGGTAGATATTGAAGGAGGTTTCGGTACTTTCTTTACTTACTCGGGTTTGGCGAAGAGAATGCTTCCGAATACGCCGTTTTGGGTGGATGGAGATACCCAGAAAATTTCTGCAAACGGAACTTTCCTGGGAACTCATATTTTAACGCCAAGTGAAGGTGTTTCTGTACAAATCAATGCTTATAATTTTCCGGTTTGGGGAATGTTAGAAAAGTTATCCACATCTTTGTTAGCAGGTGTTCCGTCGATTGTGAAGCCTTCTCCGTTTGGTTCGTATTTAACAAATGCGGTTTTCCAGGATATGATTGAAAGCGGAATTCTTCCGGAAGGTGCTGTTCAATTAGTTTGTGGCGAACCGGGAAATATTTTGGATTATGTTCAGGATGGAGATTCTGTATTATTTACAGGTTCTGCGACAACAGGGAGAAAATTAAAATCTTTACCATCAGTTGCAGGAAATGCCGTTCGTTTCAATATGGAAGCAGATTCTTTGAACTGTTCAATTCTTGGTTTAGATGCAAAACCGGGAACTCCGGAATTCGATTTATTCATCAAAGAAGTTCGTAACGAAATGACAACGAAAGCCGGACAGAAATGTACGGCGATCAGAAGAATTATCGTTCCTGAAAACTTAATCGGTGATGTTCAGAATGCTTTATCTAAAGCTTTAGACCAGACCAAAATCGGAAATCCATTAAGCAGAGAAACAAGAATGGGTTCTTTAGTCGGAAAACAGCAGTATGATGAGGTTTTAAGAAAAGTTGATATTCTAAAAACTGAAAATGAACTGATCTACGACGGAAAACATGAATTGGTAGATGCAAACTATGAAAATGGTGCATTTATGAGTCCGAAATTGTTATTAAATGATGCTCCGTTTACTAAAAATATCTCTCACGATATCGAAGCTTTTGGTCCGGTTTCTACTTTAATGCCTTACAAAGATGCGGAAGAAGCAGCTGCGTTGGCAAAAAGAGGAAAAGGAAGTTTGGTTGGTTCCATAATTTCTCATGACGACAATTTCGCTGCAGAAACTTCGTGGAAAATGGCTTCTCAGCACGGACGAATTTTTGTTTTGAACAGAGACAATGCAAAAGAAAGTACAGGTCACGGTTCTCCGCTTCCAACTTTGATGCATGGTGGTCCCGGAAGAGCAGGTGGCGGTGAAGAAATGGGTGGTTTGAGCGGTCTTCATTTCTTCCTTCAAAAAACGGCGATTCAAGGTTCTCCGGATGCTTTGACGGCAATTACTAAAATTTATCAGCAAGGTGCTGAAAAAAAATATTCAGACAAGCATCCTTTCCAGAAATATTTTGAAGAAATTGAGGTTGGCGATTCTTTAGAAACAGCTGGAAGAACGGTAACTGATGCAGATATTGTGAATTTTTCTAACGTTTCCTGGGATCATTTCTACGCACACACGGATGCAACAAGCTTAACTGGAACGATCTTCGATAAAACAGTTGCTCACGGATATTTCATCCTTTCTGCGGCGGCTGGATTGTTCGTTTCAGGTAAAAAAGGACCTGTTATTGCGAATTACGGATTGGAAAACTGTTCGTTCTTTAAACCTGTTTATGCAGGAGATACGATTACG
>DAMDNI010000042.1:11540-16759 GCA_032083825.1 Bergeyella sp.
ACAATTACGGTTTATTTAACGGCAAAAGAAAAAATCAACCGTGGCGTAAAAGGTAGAAATATTCCTTCTGGAGTTGTAAAATGGTTGGTTGAAGTGGTAAATCAGAGGGATGAAATTGTTTGTGTAGCTACGATTTTAACTTTGGTGGCGAAACAATCTTCTTTCATTGATTTTAAAGTAAAACCTATCGAAAAATTATTAAAAAATTTAACTGGAAATTCAGAAAGAAAATTCGGAAATCTTACACCTCAATTGATGGTTGAGCATTTGGAAGAGGTTTTGAGAAACGGTTTTGGTGCTTTAAAACCAGAAAATTTTGACGAAATTCCGGCTGATAAATTAGAGAAACTTCAGGACTGGTTATACACCGATAAAAAGATTCGTCCGGGAGCGCAATATCCTTTATGGAAAGAAGGAGAATATCCTGAAAACAAAAATAAAAACTTAGAAGCAGCAAAAGAAAAATTGATTGAAACGTTGAAGGAATTCACAGTTTACTTCAAAGAAAATCCTTTTGCAGAGCATTACAACCCAAGATTTGGGTATCTAAATAAAGAAATGATGGAACTTTTCCAGAGAAAGCATTTTACGCATCATTTTGAGCAGTTTGGATTGGTTTAATTAATCAATTTTTATTCAGAGAAATTCGTTTTAAATATTTATTAAAAAATCAAAATAGTTATGCAGCCATTTGTAACTTCAGAAATCAGGAATAGTATATCCGAAATTACTTTCGGGACACCCAAAAGTAATTCGCTTCCGGGGGAAATTTTAGAAAAACTTGCTCAGACTATTTTAATTGAAGGCAAAAAAGAAGAAGTGAAAGCCATTCTGCTCAAAAGCGAAGGTGAAAAAGTGTTTTGTGCAGGTGCAAGTTTCGATGAGCTTTTGGAGATTGATGAATTGGAAGCTTCAAAAAAGTTCTTCGGAGGTTTTGCAAAAGTTTTAAATGCAATGAGGAGCTGCGGAAAAATTGTGGTCGTAAGAGTTCAGGGGAAAACCACAGGAGGCGGAGTGGGAATTGCTTGCGGAGCAGACTATTGTTTTGCTACGAAGAATGCTGCACTTGCACTGACAGAAATTAATTTGGGAATCGGACCGTTCGTAATCGGACCTTATGTTGAAAGGAAAATTGGCAAATCTCAATTTTCTGCAATGGCGATTGATGCGGATTTTCGAAGTGCAGAATGGGCGGAACAGCATAATATTTACCATTCTGTTTCTGAAACGATTGCAGAAATGGAGTTGAAACTCGGGATTTTCCTCGATAAACTTTCTGCCAGAAGTGATGAGGCTTTAGCATTGATAAAAAAAGTTTCCTGGGAAGGTACAGAACATTTTGAAGAGTTGATGCCTGAAAGAATTCACATGAGCGCAAGCCTTATCCTTGAAGATTCTGCTAAGGAAAATATTCAGAAGATCAAAGAAAGTTTACGAAATAAATAACAATATCTGCAAAAAATATTTTGCAGATTTAAAATTAATTTTAACTTTGTAATTCAAAGTACTTTTTATGGAAAATAAAAATTATCATGAAGACCTTACACACATCAGAAGTATGATGGAACGAAGTTCGCGGTTTATCTCTTTGAGTGGACTTTCAGGTGTTTTTGCAGGTATTGTGGCTTTGCTTGGTGCTGCGTATGTATATTTCGTTTTCCAAAGAGAAGGGATTTCTTATTTTGATTTGCAGCATAATCGTTACAGCCTGAAGCTGATCAACGAATTATTCGTTATCGGGTTGATTATTCTTGCAGCTGCACTTCTGGCTGGATATTTTTTCACTGCAAGAAAAAGCAAAAAAAACAATCTCAAAATTTGGGATGCCACAACTAAAAGGCTTCTGCTTAATTTTTCAATTCCTTTGTTTACGGGAGGAATTTTTTGTATCGCTTTAGTATATCATCAATTATACGTTTTCATTGCTCCAGTTACGCTGATTTTCTACGGTTTGGCTTTGGTCATTGCAGAACGCTATACTTTGACCGATGTCAAGTATTTAGGACTTTGTGAAATTGCTTTAGGATTACTTTCACTTTTTATTTTGGGCTGGGGCTTGATTTTCTGGGCGGTCGGTTTCGGAGTTCTGCATATTGTGTATGGGATTGTGATGCATAAGAAGTATAAATAACTTTATATTTTTTTAGTTGCCCAAAAATTAGTAAAATGTATTCAATTCAACTATAATACAGTCTCAATGAACATCAACCACCTCAACAAAGAATTTGAAAGTCGTGTACGGCTCGGCATAATGTCCGTGTTGATGGTAAATGACTGGATTGATTTTAATGAAATGAAAAATCTGCTTGATGTAACAGACGGAAACCTCGCAAGCCACAGCTCTTCTCTTGAAAAATCCGGGTACATCGAGATTAAGAAAGAATTTGTAGGCAAAAAAACCAAAACCTCTTACCGAGTTACCAATTCAGGAAGAGAAGCCTTCAAAGAACATTTGAACGCACTTGAAAAATTATTGGGGAAATAAAATATATTTTTTTAAATTTTTACTTTGAAAAACAAAGTACTTTGATATATTAATTAAAAAATAAAATTATGACACAAAAACAAAGAAGCATTGCTCTCTATTCTGTTGCAGCCTTATTATTAGCGATTCCTTTTGTAGCAATGAAATTCAGTTCTGAAGTGAGATGGACTTTATCTGATTTCGCCGTTGGAGGCTTACTGCTGTTTTCCACCGCATTTTCAATCGATTGGGTTTTGAAAAAATTCAAACAACAGAAACAAAGAATTATAATTTGCCTTGCTGTTCTTATCATTGCTTTTCTCGTTTGGGCAGAACTTGCTGTAGGAATTTTTGGAAGCATATTCGCAGGAAGCTAAAATATTTTGAAAATGACCAGAAAAAAATTCCTCAAGCGGATTCTTCAACTTTCTGTGATCGGTGCTTTTCCTGCACTTTATTCCTGGCAGATCGAACCCTTCTGGCTGGAATTTGTACATCACAGAATGAAAATCAAAAACCTTCCGAAAGAGTTGGAAGGAAAAATCCTGATGCAGATTTCGGATCTGCATGTAGGAAACCGTTTCGACTGGAAATATCTGATCGATTCCTTTGACAAAGCGAAAAATTACGATCCGGATTTTGTGGTTTACACGGGAGATTTTGTCAATCACGGAAACACTGAAGATAATGAAAATCTTAAAAAAGTAATGTCAAATGCCGTTTTAGGAAAGCTTGCCACATTCGGAGTTTTGGGAAATCACGATTACGGAGAAAACTGGAGAAATATGGATTCCGCAAAAAACATCTGCAATATTCTCCAAGAATTTGGGGTAACCATCCTCAATAACGAACAGAAAGAAAGCAATGGGCTCAATTTTATCGGGTTTGAAGATCTGTGGTCGCCCAATTTTGATCCGATGCAGGTGATGAAAGATTATGATCAGAACAAAGCCAATGTTGTTCTTTGCCACAATCCCGATGTTTGCGATAAAGACGTTTGGAACAATTATAAAGGCTGGATTCTCAGCGGGCATACACATGGCGGACAATGCAGGATTCCTGGAATTGTAACGCCATTGCTTCCGGTAAAAAACAAAAAATATGTTTCAGGAAAAATTGACCTCGAAGACGGAAGAATGTTGTACATCAACAGAGCTTTAGGGCATTCTTTTCAGGTAAGATTTATGGTTCGCCCGGAAATAACAATTTTTAAGCTAGAAAGAGATGAAAGCTATTAAACTTAACAGAAATGCGCTGATTTATTTCTTTGCAAGCTGGATTCTTCCGGTCATACTTATCGTTTCAGGATTATTGGCCAATGATGAAGCGTATCTTTATCTGCTGTTTTTTGTCACAACAATTAATGTTTTTGTGAATTTCCTTATTATCGTTTTTCTTGGAATGTTGCATTATATTTTTACGGAAAACAGGAAAGAATTCCTTCATTCGCTGATCCTGCTTTTTTTCAATTTTCCTTTTGTAGCCGGATATCTTTTGATTTTAATGATCCTCTGAAAATAAAATCATATGCAAAACTTTAAAATCTCAGACATCGGAAGAATCTTATTTGGATTATGCTTTATATTAGGAAATCTATGTCTTTTCGGATATTTTTTTTCAGAAAATTTCTTCTTCGCTATTGCAGGATACTGGCTGTTCATTTTTGCGACAATTGTTAATCTGATAGTTTTTGCCGTGTTATTTTTATACGGAGTCTTTGTCAGAAAACATTTTGAAGAATGCATGAAAGGCGCACTTATTTTACTTATCAATATTCCCGTTGCGATACTGTACTATTTTATAGGAATTTCATTATTATACTGAATAACAATGATTTAAATAAAATCAATTAAAAAATTATAAGCTATTTCTTCTTGATATTTAAAAATTAAACTTATGAAAACACATCATTTAATCATTCTTACCACGGCTTTGTTTGTGGTGCTTTTTTATGGGGAATCGATGGGAGTAAATCTCGGGATTCTCGGAATCGTTTATGCTGTTTTAACGCTTTATAAAACTTCGGAAAAGAATAGAACGCGAACGTTTCTGACACTTTTTGTTACGTCAGTTTTCGCTTGTTTCGCATTCGCTTGGTTCGGAGATTTCATTTCTTTTGTTGCGGTAGTTTTTTCGCTTTTGTTACTGGGTTTTAAATCGAAAACCAGAAATCTTAAAGTGCTTTTCATCATTCCGGTTATGATTATGAATTTTGCCACTTTTGTTTTCCGGATTTTTAATTTTACGCAATGGATTCCGATAAAACGGACAAAAGGAGCGTTGCAGAAAATCATTTCCATTATTATAATTCCGGGTATTTTCTTGTTGATTTTCTTTGCCGTTTATACATACGGAAGTGATCATTTTGCTAATCTGTTTTCCGGTTTTGAATGGGATATTAACCTGTTTGAGCTTACGGGCCTTTCTCTGCTCGGATTTGTAATCGCTTTCAATTTCTGGAATTTTTATATTGACAGAATGATTTATCAAAAAAATAGTTTCATGAACAATGAATTCAGGAATGAAAAAATTGAAATTCAGCCAATGTTCGGTTTTCTCAGTTCCGATGCGCAGAGAATCAGCGGATTAGTCACTTTTTCTGCTTTGAATATTCTTCTTTTGTTTTTTATTGTCACCTATAATTATGAGCAGTTTTATGAAATTTCTAAATCTCCGAACCAGCTTTCAGCCGAAACGCATGACAGAGTAAATGCTGTAATTATGAGCATTGTAATGGCAATTGCTGTAATTATGA
>DAMDNI010000043.1:0-1185 GCA_032083825.1 Bergeyella sp.
ATAACATCCGGACTTTTTAGAGAATGAAAATCAACCTTAATCAAAATAAAAATTTAAAACTTTTTAAGATCATTTCGGATGTTGCCAGCCAAAATGAGCAATCCGTTTATATTGTCGGAGGATACGTCCGGGATTTGCTGATGAGCCGGAAAGCTCCTACAGACATTGATTTCGTAACCGAAAAGAACGGCATTGAACTCGCTAAAAAAATTGCAGAAAAAATCAATCCCGAACTCAAAGTTGCGGTATTCAAAACATACGGAACAGCCATGTTCAGATATCATGATCTGGAACTGGAGTTCGTTGGCGCTAGAAAAGAAAGCTACAGCGAAGATTCCAGGAAACCTTCAGTAGAAAGCGGAAGCCTTGAAGACGATCAAAAACGCAGGGATTTCACCATCAACGCAATGGCAATTTCATTGAATAAGGAAAATTTCGGAGAACTGATGGATCCTTTTAACGGAAGGGAAGATCTGCAGAACGGAATCCTGAAAACACCTTTAGAACCTCATCAAACTTATTCCGATGATCCTCTCAGAATGATGAGAGCCATCCGTTTTGCATCAGTCCTGAATTTTAGAATTGAAGAAAATTCTTTAAAAGCAATTGAACAGGAAGCTGAAAGAATCAAAATCGTTTCGATGGAGAGAATCATGGTAGAATTCAATAAAATCATGCTTTCCGAAAAACCTTCCGTCGGTTTAAAATTACTGGAACAAACCGGGCTCCTGCAAAACATTCTCCCCGAACTTACTGCACTGAAAGGCATTGAAGAAATCGAAGGACAAACTCATAAAGACAATTTCTACCATACTCTTGAAGTGGTAGACAATATTTCTTCAAATACTGATAAATTGTGGCTCCGCTGGTCTGCATTGCTTCACGACATCGGAAAAGCCCCTACCAAAAAATTCGTTGAAGGAACAGGCTGGACGTTCCATGGACATGAATTTCTGGGTTCCAAAATGATAAAACATATTTTCACAAGACTTAAACTTCCTTTAGGATCGGATCAAAAATATGTAGAAAAACTTGTGCGAATGCATGCAAGGCCAATTTCCTTAATTACAGATGATGCTTCTGATGCAGCATTGCGAAGACTTTTATTTGATTCCGGAGAAGATTTTGAAGATTTGTTTACGCTTTGCAAAGCTGATATTACTACAAAAAATTATGCTAAGCAGG
>DAMDNI010000043.1:1195-16588 GCA_032083825.1 Bergeyella sp.
CAGGAGAAATTCAAAAAGAATTTTGAATATGTAGCGGAAAAAATCAAAGAAGTAGAAGAAAAAGATCATGTACGGAATTTCCAGCCTCCTGTTTCCGGTGAAGAAATCATGGAAATGTTTGGCCTGAATCCCGGAAAAGAAATCGGAATTCTTAAAGAAAAAGTAAAGGAAGCCATCCTTGAAGGCGAAATTGAAAACGATAAGGAACAGGCAAAAAATTTCGTGATTGCGGAAGCCGAAAAACTAGGATTAAAGCAGATAAAATAAAAAAAGCTTCAGGAGTTCTGAAGCTTTTTTTATGGATTTATTTAGATTTTAATCATTTTCATAAAATCCGTTAGTTCCTATCCCCGCATCAAATGTTTTAAGGACAGCTCCTGAAAGGTTATACACAGTTATGCGGCTGTTTCCGGTAAATCCGTTGGCATCAGAAGTAAAAATCTTATCATCTTCCACATTGAAGCCATACAGCATTGAATAAGGATTTTCGGTTACAGTAATCAGCGGAGTTGTCGGAACAACCGTTGAATTAGCCGCCATCGCAAAGACTTTATTTCCTGAAGAATAATAGAATTTCCCGTCTTCCAACACAAGATTTGTTGCATTGGCTACACCTGTAAGAGTTGTGGTTTTCACAATATTTCCTGCATTTGAAATCTGATAGATATAAGAATCAGAAGCTCCTGCTGCAACCGCATAAACGCTTCCGTCTTCTGAAATTATTTTGTTGATATCTCCGGAAGGAAGAGTAATTTCTGACTGTACAGTATTGGAAGAAGTATTAATATATGTGATTTTGTTTCCGTAGCCATAGCTTGAATTCTGTACAAAAATATTCCCGCCTGCAGAGACAATTCTTTCAGCAGCGTCATTCATTTCAATTTTTTTCACGAAAGATAAATCAGAATCTTTATACACACTTACGTATTTTGCACCACCATATTGATCGTTGGTTACATAGATGTTGTTGTTCGCAAACGCAATGTAACGAGGCTGGTTGATTTCGCTTGTTATTTCGTTCACTTTTTTAAAAGTATAACGATTCACTACCGTTATTTTATTGGAATTATTAAGAACCAAAAAAGCATAATCCCCATTAAAACCAATTGCCTGCAATACATCGCCCAGATTAGCACTGTTTTGTGCAGTATAAATATCCTGCTCTACTCTTCCCAGGTCTTCCGATACAAACGTCACGCTTGCATTTGGAACTCCATAATTCCCTTCATTGGAAATAAAAAAGCCATCTTCATATACTCCTTTGTAATCGTCAACAGGATCATCATCGTTACAGGAAACCGTGAACAACAATGCCGAAGCAAAAATAATTTTAATAAAATTGTTGATTTTCATTCTTTTAGATATTTAAATATTAATTAATAAATTTATGCTGTAATTTCTTTTCGGAAGGGGGTAATAATAGGTAGTTTCATATATTTTATCAAAAATATTATTGACCTTAAAACCGAGTTTTACTTTTCTCATAAATGTGGCCGAAATCCCCGAATTCATCACAAAATAAGGATCCAAAGCGGTTTTTCGGTTCTCGTCCGAAGAAGTATAGGTAAGCCCGTTGAACATTCCCTGGAAATAGATTTCCAAAAAATTGTAACGATACCGGAGCATCCCGTGAAATTTGTGAAAAGGCACGTACATTCTCTGGTTTCCTGTGGATAAATCAGTTGATTTTGTATAAATATATCCTAGGGATGAATAAATCTGGTTTTTTTCAAATTTCTTTTCAAATTCCAGCTGAGATTCCAAACCATAAGATTCTACACGATCTGTATTGAAAACCGCCCAATATCCCGAAGATGTAGGCAGCCATTGAATCATATTTTTAATCCTGATATAATAAGGCGTTACAGAAATTTTAAATCCGGAAAATTTAAAATAATTCCGCCAATCTCCCTGCATTGAGGTTTCGGATTTCAGATTGATATTTCCTCCGGGATACCAATACAATGCATTGAATGAAGGCAGAAGAAAATTCCGTGAAACATTGATGCCGGTTTCGTACCAGCTATTGACCTTCCATTTGGTGTTAAGAGAAAAAAGAAACGGCGAAGATACATTTTCTACAAAATCTTTTTTGATTCCGCCTTCAAAACTCAGCTTTTCATTTGCAAAATACCTCAACAATCCTGCTGCGAAAATGGTATTTCTGCTCACATTTCCAATCCCTGATTCATAACCTTCACCCTTATTATTCTGAAATTCTGTAATAATATTTGCATTCAGTTTTTTTGAAAAAAAATAGTTAAAATCGTTTTTTAGAATATAATTTTTATCAGTTGCTCCGCTTGTTTTGGGAGCATTCATGACTCCGTAATACTGGAAATTTTCTTCGGTATATGCCGCTTTCAGACTATTGGAAAGATTATTTTTATTCAGATCCCAAGAAATAAGATTTCGAATATTTTGTGTTCCGTAGCGTGTTTTGTTCCCGTTTTCTATAAAAACAGGGTAATGCTGCATTCCGTTAAAAAATTCTGAAATCCATGAAATCTTCTGATAAGGTGCAATTTTGTAAGAAGCTGCCAGATTGAAATTGGTATTGTAATATTCTCCGTTCCTGTTGATGTAATCTTCTTCTGTTACTTCATAATCATTTTGACTAATCAGGTAGCTTCCGGAAAATTTCATACTCAATTTATCATTGCTGAAAGCCAATTTCAAAGCATTATTATACGTTTCAAAAGAAGCTGCTTCGGAAAAAAAGGAAGCCTTAAATCCCTTATTAAAATCCAATAAGTTGTTCAGATGGATGCTTCCGCCAATTGCACCGCTTCCGTAAATCACACTTCCGCCGCCGGATTTTATTTCCAGCTCATCGCTTGTCAGAAAACCAATATTATTAATATCGCCTTGCCCAAGAAAAGCAGAATTGATATTAATCCCGTTCCAGACAAAAGCAGTATGCTGAGCGGAAGTTCCGCGGAATGAAGGCGACGAAACAGCTCCTCTTCCGTTTTCCTTGACATACACCAAAGACTGAAAACGAAGAACTTCCGATAAATTCGTAGCACTTTTTTGTAAGTCTTCCTGAGGAATTTTGATTAAATTCTGAAATAATTTAATACGGTTAATCTGGTTATCAAACACATACACCGTATCAATACCGGCAACATTTTCCTGCGAATAAGAATGCAGAAAAGCAAATAAAATGCCTGTAAAAAAGATTTTCTGAAAGTTCATAAAGCTTACTTTTCCTCCGAAAGTTTTTTTAATAAAAACAATTTCAGTAAGGTCTCCTGACTTTCACATTTCCTGCGCCTTCTCTTCACAAAAGTGAAAATGACATTTTGCAGAAAATTCAACTAAAAAATAATAGTATTCTTTACATGTGATTTACAGTTGCGGGGACAGCTCATGATTTTCACATGATTCCCTTTTCTGAAACATTGCAAATGTAACGAAAAAAATCGTTTTTATCTACAAAAACGAAGCATCAAAAGAAAATGGAAGCAAATCTCTTATGGATGTAGTCTTGAAAATCTCTCCTTCCATAGACGCAAAGTAGATTTCGATTGGGCTATCTTGTTTCGCTTCATATTCCAGTATACTTTGCCTGCAAGCTCCACAAGGCGGAATCGGCGTAGAAGTCAGCGCATCTTTTGGCGCTCCGATCACAAAAAGTTTTTTGATTTTCACATCAGGATAATTCGCTGAAGTCCAGAAAATTGTCGTTCTTTCGGCACATAAACCTGAAGGATAAGCTGCATTTTCCTGATTGCTGCCTTTTACGATTTCACCATTTTCTAAAAGCAGGGCACAGCCTACATAAAAGTTAGAATAATTGGCATACGCATTTTTGCGTACTTCAAAAGCAGCGTCATAAAGCTTTCTTTCGGTTTCATTAAGGTCATTTTTAGAAGCGATAACCTCAAATTGAATCTTAAATTCTCTTTCCATACTTAAAAAAGGGAGTTAAAGATAATACTTTTCTGAATATCAGCAATACATAATATCCATAAACATTCGCAAAGGTTTTTATTATTTTTGGATAAAATTTAAAAAAATGCTTTATACTCCAATAAAATTCCGAAATCTTGAAATCAAAAACCGGTGGGTCATGTCGCCAATGTGTATGTATTCTGCAACAGAAGGAGTTGCTAATGACTTTCATTTTGTTCATTACGGAAGTCGGGCACAAGGTGGAACCGGGCTCATTATCGTAGAAGCTACCGGAGTTGAACCAAAAGGAAGGATCACCAGCAAATGTCTCGGAATCTGGAATGATGAACAGGCAGAAGCTCTTTCAAATATTGTAAAATTTGTACATGAAAATTCGGAATCCAAAATCGGAATTCAGCTTGCACATGCCGGAAGAAAAGGCTCAACTTGGAATAACGAGCAAACTTCCCTGGAAGAAGGCTGGGAAACCATTGCTCCAAGCCCAATTCCTTTTAAAGATGGTGAAAGAATTCCTCATGCACTTTCTGTGGAAGAAATCAAACAGCTTGTTTCAGATTTTAAAAACGCTGCTGCTCGTGCTATAAAAGCCGGTTTTGATTTGGTAGAAATCCATGCTGCCCACGGATATCTTGTACATCAGTTTTTATCACCTCTTTCCAATACGAGAACTGATGAATATGGTGGAAGCTTTGAAAACCGGATCCGTTTCCTTTTGGAAATCGTTGATGCGGTAAACGAAATTCTGGATGAAAACCATCCACTTTTTGTAAGGATTTCCGGAACTGAATATGCGGAAAAAGGATGGAATATTGAAGATTCCGTAAAGCTTTCCGAAATACTGAAAAGGAAAAATACAGATCTTATCGATGTTTCCAGCGGCGGAAACATTCATGGAGTGAGGATTACTTTATTTGACGGCTATCAGGTTCCGCTTGCATCACAAGTGAGGAAGGAAGCAGGAATAAAGACTGGAGCAGTCGGACTCATCAAATCTGCAGAACATTCGGAAGAAATACTGCAAAATCAAGATGCTGATCTTATTTTTATCGCGAGAGAAATTTTAAGAAACCCTTATATTGCAGCCAGAAGCTCATTTTCCCTGAAAGAAGAATGTTTTTTCCCTCATCAATACGAAAGGGGAAAACCTTAATTTTTTAATAAATAAGATCAATCACAATAGCAGTCGCTTCTTTGCCTTCTGTCTAAATCGTCATCCCAAAAAGGATATATCTTCAACGCAATATAGAAATCTGCTGAATGCAGTGTTTTTTGCTTGAATAAAAAAGGAAAAACATTTTCGCTTCCCAAAATCAGCGGGCCTACACGCACGTAACCTCCGAACTGCATATTTCTGTATTCATAAAGTGAAGCAGAAGCTCCGTAACCCATCACTCTTTTCTGCACAGAATAAGAAACATGGGCAATATTATCCCTTTTCAGGCTGTTTTCGAAAACCGGCGTTCTCTGAACAAAATCAAAATTTATGAATTGATTCTCCGCTATTCTTTTACTCAAATTAAAATGAATGCTCGTAGGAAGCCCGATCTTGAATGAACTGCCCGCATAAGAAGCATTAGGATCATCATACATTTGCTCACTTATCAATTGGAAAAAATGATGAGGATTCTCAGCTTCCATATCATCAAAAGTATCAAAATCAAAAGTTTTTCCGTTTAGAAGATGAACTTCACCGTCATATTTCACAAAACCGATATCCAGAATATTGAAAGCCATTTTAAAATCATAAGCATCCTCATCACTTTCCTGATTGATAAATGCTAATCCGATATCAAATCCCAAACCCTTTCCATTAGGGGAAAAATTATACCTGCGGTTTTCAAAATCGTAGGAAGTTGCATACGACGATTCAATATTATAACCTGTCATCAGAGTTTTTACAGATTCTTCGTCGCTGCTTCCATCTCGCTTTATACTAATCAGCTTAAGGATATCTTTACTGTCTATATTTGCTGCATCGAAGCCGAGCTCATATTTGAGATTGACACCCAGAATCCATCGGTATTGAGAATTTGGGAAAACTATTGTTGCAGCATTAATGCCAACTTCACCCCAATTCATAAAGTTACTTTTAAAAGGCTGCAGGTAATATTCGCCAGGAGGATCAATTCCTTCATTATTGAATTTCAGATAATTATCCACATTTACTGCCGAACCTTGAGCTCTTGCTTTTGTAAAAAAGCCAAACCTGTATTTTTTATCCCCGATTTTGGTTTCAAACGAAACGGAAGGTCCTAAAATATCTGAACTTACATGAAAACCTGCACGATTTTTATTAAAATAATCCTGAACATTAGCCTGGTCAGTCCCGGAAATCCCGTTTCTGATGCTGGCTTCCTGTATATCAGCATTCAGCAACCCGAAAACACTCTGCCTGGAGATATAACCATAATCGTTCTGCACGAAAAGATCTGCGGCAAAAAGGTTGATATCCCACGGATTTTCGTTAAGAAAAGGTTGCGTAGGAGAAAAACCGACTGCACTGATCCCGCTGAATCTATCATTACTAAAGGTTACCGGCTCCTGCGAAAATACATAACAGGACAGCAGTAAAAAGACAAATCTTATAATCACTCCGATTCTTACAAGTCATCTTATAACAAGATTATCTGAATTTTATTTTGGATAAGTCAAAAAAAATAAATTATTATAAAAACATTTTTCAGGATAACATTATATAATTTAATATCCAAAAATCTGTTCAAGTGTAAGCTCATGAAAACCACCCAGCTTTTCGACTGCTTTTACATCCAGGTTTTCTTTCTTTCCAATGATTGCAGTATTAAAAACTAACGGTTTAATTTTTAATCCGTAAAATCTTGTAAGGCTTTGAAGGGAAAGCTTCTCAATCTCCTTATAAATTTCTTTTCTCACATCACTATCAATTCCAAGTTTTTTTAGGTTGAGATGATTAAAAAAGATATTTGTTCTTGTAATTCTTCCGGCAGCAATCTGTTTCAGTGCAGCATTTTTTGAGTTTTCAAACTGAAGCTCAACCTGCGGAAAATCAGACATCAGCTCATGAAGAGTATCAACAGCAATCATCAGTTTATCCGGCTGGGTTCCGATATAGGTAGACACATAATCGGGATGTCCAAGCCTTGGATTGGTCTGATAAGAAACGTATGCCGAATACGCAAGACTCTTGCTTTCACGGATTTCCTGAAAAACGATGGACGATAATCCTCTTCCAAAATATTCATTAAAAACATTGATTTTCCCGAAATCATCAGGTTCAACATTTTCACCTTTTGCCACACTGCTCATTTCCATCTGCACCATGTCATAATTGATGAAAAATACGTTTCCTTCCGTTTCTTGTTCCGGATAAAACTGTGGTTCCGGAATTTTAAAAATCTCCGGTTTTACGAAAGGGACAAATTGTTTTTTAAAATTTTCAAAATCATTTCCGTAAAAGAAAACCTGATGCTTATAATTAAAAATCCTGCTCATTTTGTCTGTAAGCTCACCACATTGTATTTCTTTAAGACGCTCTTCTGAAATCACATCAGTTGCTCTGGAAAAACCGCCATATTTTGCATAATTTACCAAAGCACTCATGATTTTTGCTTTATCTTTTTTGGCAGCTTCGCGGCTTTCCAGAATGGTTCCAACAAGGTTTTCATAGATATCCTGGTCAGGTTTTGCTCTTTCCATCCAATGCTGCAAAAGCTCAATTCCTTTGAAAATATTTTTTTCCAGCCCGGAAAGCGAAATAGTCAACGAATCCTGAGTAGTTTTAAAATCATTCGAAACCCCGATTTTGAAAAACTCTTCTTTCAACTGGTTGGGAGAAAAATGATCCGTTCCCAAATATTGAAGAGCCATTGCAGAAAGCGAAAGTTCTTTATCATGATCACCTCCAAAAGGGAAAATAAAATACACCTGAGCAATCTCATTACAGATATTTTGGACAAAACTTATTTTTTTTCCAGAAATTTCCGCTGTTTCAATTGCTTTTTGGTAATTAATAAATTCCGGCTGAATCTCTTCTGACTTTTCGGAAATTATTTCCCGAAGAAAAGCAGATTGCGTATCACGATTGATTTTAACAGGAGTAATTCCCGGGTTTTCTACACGGATCAGCTTGTCATTGATTCCCTTTTCTTTGTAAACAGCAACGTAATTATCTTTAAAAAATTCCTGGGCAAACTGTATAATTTGCTCTTTTGTAATTTTCTCATATTCCGGGATCTCGCAGAGTTCCTGCTGCCATGTCCTTTCTTTGATGTAAGTATCGTAAAGCGTGGTTGCCAAGCCATCCGCAGTTTCCCAGGATTTCAGGCGCTGCAATTTAAAATCATTAATAATTGCAGGAATAAGCCAATCCGGAAATTCTCCTTTTTTGATTAAATCAATCTGTTCAAGAATCATTTTAAGGCCATCATCAAGAGTCTGATTTTCTTTCGGAACTGCTACTGCAGAAATATATCCATAATTTTTAAATCCCACTGAAAAAGCTTGTGCCCACAACATTTTTTGTTTCTGATTGATATTTAGATCGAGTAATCCAGCTTCTCCTCTATTGCTCAGAATATTTGCAATTACATCTGCAAAAATTGCTTCCCTGCTTCCGTAACGATCTGTTCGCCAAGCCATCTGAACTCTTGGAATCGTCGGGCTTTTTACGGTTTTGGAAGTAATTTCGGTAATTGGTTTTTCAATAACAGGTGTTTTTTCGGGAAGCGTCTTATATTCAAATGTTCCGAAGTATTTGTCCACAAGCTGAATGGTTTCATCAAACTGAAGATCACCCACCAAAACCATTGCATAATTATTAGGAACATAATATTCATTAAAATATTTGTGAATCGCGACCATGGAAGGATTTTTCAGATGCTCAGCTTTTCCGAGTGTCGTTTGCTGTCCGTTCTGATGTGTGGGGAAAAGCAGTTCCATCAAGGTATAATTCACCAGTCTTCCGTCATTATCTTGCGCCCTGTTGAATTCTTCGTAAACCGATTCCAGCTCTGTATGAAAGAGGCGCAAAACCAATTCGGAAAAACGTTCTTTTTCTATTTTCAGCCATTTTTCCAGCTCGTTGCTCGGAATATTATTTTTGTAAACGGTTTCATCCAGCCAAGTATGTGCGTTTGTTCCGCTTGCACCAAGTGAAGAAATGACTTTGTCATATTCATTGGCGATGGCAAAGCGGCTGGCCTGCTGGGAAATTTCATCAATTTTTTTATAGATTTCTTTCTTCTTATCCGGATCTGATTCTGATTTGTGAAGCTCATATAAATCGGAAATCTGCTCAAGAAAAACTTTTTCTTTATCCCAATCTGCGGAACCGATTTTGGAAGTTCCTTTAAACATCATATGCTCGAGATAATGAGCAAGCCCTGTATTATCAGAAGGATCATTGTTGCTGCCTGTTTTCACAGGAATATAAGTCTGAATTTTCGGTGCGTCAAAGTTTTGGGCGAGAAAGACTTTCAGTCCGTTTTTAAGAGTATAAGTACGTACTTTATTTTCATCATTTAAAACTATTGAATAGTTATATCCGTTTTTATCAGTATGATTGACCGTGTGGTATTTCTCTGATATTTCGTTGGTTGTGTCTGTAATTTTCATTTCATTAATCGCATTTCAAAAGTAATTGAAATTTTTGACAAAAGATCAAAAAAATTCCGCATCCGAAATATTTCAGATACGGAAATCCTATTATGGTTGATTAAAAACTATTTGGCCGGATACTTTTGAATTAAAGCCTGCAAAATCGACCATGTTTCTGCATCCAGAATCCCATCATATTTCGACGGGCGGAAATGATACTGAAAAGCTTCAATTGTTTTCTTTGTCGTATCATCCATCGTTCCGGAAGGAATTACCCCATACCCGAATTTTTTAAGGTCAGACTGAAGTTTATAAATAAAAGAAGATTCCAGCATTTTTGCAGTAAAATCAATCCCCAAAGCTTGCGAATCGAACATCTGTTTGGCAGCATCATCATACCACATTCCGATTTGATATTCATCGTAAAGCTTTTTCCATGGAAATTTTGGCCCAGGATCCTGCTTTCTGGTCGGTGCTATATCAGAATGAGCCAAAACATTGGTTGGCGGAATATTGTAGCGGACAATAATGTCTTTTACCAAAGCTGCTACCTTTTCCATCTGATAATCCGGGTAAGAAGGGAAAATTTTCATTCCTAAAGAATCTGTGGTATATCCGGCATTCACAATCTCAATCCCGATTGAAATATCATTGAGCTGAGAATCATTTCTCCACTGGCTGACACCTGAATGATACGCCCGTTTGTTTTCATCTACAATCTGATAAATCTCTTTATCATTGGTATCATTCACCAAATAATGAGAACTCAGGCTCTGTTGTGTCAAAACCCGAATAGATTTTTCATTATCAAGGGCTGTATAATGCAGAATAAGATAACGCTGGCGGAAATTCTGTCCAACAGAAGGGAAATAAGTTTTCACTACTTCAAATCCTTCGGGTTTGGCAGAAACAATGGAACCATAGCTGATTGTATTATCATTTTTGGTAATATCACCGATATTTACCCGGTAATAATCTTCATTGTTATTATGCTGAACTTTTGGAATTTCTTTCTGTTCAGAAGTATCAACAATTGGTTTTGGAACTGGTTTCGGAAGAATTTTGTTTTTTGAATTAGACTTTTTGCTGTTTGCCGAAATATTTTTTTGATTTCCGCATGAGAGCACTGTCAGACTTAACCCTATGATAAATAATTGTTTATATAATATTTTCATTTTTTCGTGAATTATTTCGTCAAAAATACAAATAAATTTTAGAGATTTTTTTTGGTTAATACCGAAATCTGTTATATATTTGCACTCGCAATTACAGAAAAGAAGTTCTTAAAAAATATTGCAAGGAGGGTTGCCGGAGTGGTTAACGGAGCAGTTTGCTAAACTGTCGACGCGAAAGTGTCGCAAGGGTTCGAATCCCTTACCCTCCGCAACCAGTAATCTCGGGGTGTAGCGTAGTCCGGTCATCGCGCCTGGTTTGGGACCAGGAGGTCGCAGGTTCGAATCCTGCCACCCCGACTTTTTTTCAAAAATTTCTACCGGAAATTTATTTACAATTTTTTAGGGTGCGTAGCTCAGCTGGATAGAGCATCTGCCTTCTAAGCAGACGGTCAAAGGTTCGAATCCTTTCGCGCTCACGAAAACTCACAATTTTTATTGTGAGTTTTTTTTATTTTATTTAATCTTATTCAATAATATTGCTGAATTCTTTTCTGTATTGTGAAGGGCTTTTTTTTGTATATTCTTTAAAAGTTTTATTGAAATAACTGAAATTATTGAATCCGCTTTCGAAACAAACCTCTGTAATGCTTAAAGGCTGCTCCGACAAAAGTTTTAATGAATGGATAATCCTGTATTCATTGACAAACTGAGTAAATGTTTTATTGGTAATTTTCTTGAAATACCTGCAAAATGAAGGAACGGTCATGTTGGCCAGATTAGCAGCATCCTCTAAAAAAATCTGATCTTTGAAATGATCTTTTACATGATTGAAGATAAGATTAATCCTCTCGTTATCTTCCACTTGGGTATCTAAGAAATATTTTCCTGCATTGAGAATCTCATAATCTTTTGTGTTGGCAAGTTCATTGAGAATTTCGATCAGTTTTACAAGTTTTTCCAGAGATGAAGCTTCAACCATTGCTTCAATCTTTTTTTGTACTGATATTTTGATATTTTCTCCGAATACCATTCCGGCTTTGGATTTATTAAGAAGTGCTGTTATTTTTTCCATTTCGGGCGATTTCCAAAATGATTCCCCAAGAAAATCAGGCTGAAACTGTATCACAACCTCATATTCATTATTCGTATTTTCATTAGTCATTCCGCAATGCGGAAGATTGCTCCCGATGAGAATCAGATCCCCGTTTTTAAAATAAGAAATATTACTCCCAATCTGTCTCTTTCCTGAACCTTTATACAAAAAAATAAGCTCTATTTCAGGATGATAATGCCATACGTGAGACTTAATGTTTTCATTTTTCGCAAATCTGAGAAATGTAAAACTGCTGCCAATATCAGGCTTAATTGCTTCATAAGAAGGATTTAAATGTTTCATCTTTTAGCTGTCAATTGTTTATCTTATTTATCAATCCACTATATTAACTCCATATAATAATAAAATGCAAATATAATGTTAATATAGCACATATAATTGAAAATTGTGTTGTAAAATGTAAAGAATAGCCTTTCTACATTTGTCATGTAAATAATCGGTAACGAAAAGACAATATTATTATGAAGAATTTACTAAAACTTAGCTTTCTTGTTGGATTTATTTTTATTTCAGCAAGTGTATCAGGGAAAAATAAAGATTTTTCACTTTCGATCCTGAATGTAGCATCAAAAACGATTAACTTTGAAGTACTGACTTCTCAGAATGTATCTCTTTTTGTGTATAATGATAAAGACGGAGAATTGTTTTCCGAAAAAATAAACAAAGACCTCAACGTAGCAAAATCTTACAACCTTGAAAATTTTCCTGCAGGAACTTATTATTTGGTTGCAGAATCTGACTACAGAATTGAAAGATATAAAATAAGCATCAGCAATGAAGAGGTTTTGGTTGACAAAACACCTGTTTCAGAAGTTAACAAACCTGTTTATTTCATCAACGGGAACAAGGTTAATCTTCATTTAAACAACTTAGACAAAGAAGCGAAAATCTCAGTAACCGACCTTTCCAATAACGTATATTACAGCGAGAACAAAAAAGGGATAAACGGAGAACTGAACATAACTTTCGATCTTGACCCTGCAACTTCTGACGCTTATGTGATCAGCGTTGAAAAAAACGGGGATAGTTTCAACAAAATTATTTCACTAAAACAAAGTTTCTAATAAAAATAAAAAGGGATTAATTATTAGGCTGGCCTCACATTTGTGGGGCTTTTTTCATATCCTGCAAATCATTACATTTGCTTTTGTGAAGCATCTTGTGATTATCGGACTTGTCATTCCTGAACCCAATTCTACAGCCGCCGGAAGCAGAATGATGCAGCTCATCCGGCTTTTTGAAGAGAGCAATTACAAGATCACTTTTCTTACCTCTGCCAGCAATTTGGAGTTTTCTGAAAGTATTCCTTTTCAAAAAATCGAGCTTAATGACAGCTGTTTTGATGATCTGATCAAAAATCTTGATCCGGATATTGTTCTTTTTGACCGCTATATCACGGAAGAACAATACGGATGGAGAGTTTCTGAAAACTGCCCGAACAGCTTAAAAATCCTTGACACCGAAGACCTTCATTTTTTAAGAGAAGCCCGCAGAAAAGCTTTTTCCGAGAAAAGAGAAGCTGATTTCCCGGATTTCATCAATGATATTTTTAAAAGAGAAATGGCTTCCATTTTACGTTGTGACCTTTCTTTGATTATTTCAGCATTCGAATACAATCTGCTTATTGATGTCTTTAAAATCAATCCTGAAATTTTGTTTTATATTCCTTTTCTTTCGGAAAACAATACAAAAAGTAATGTTTCTTTTGAAAACAGAAAAAATTTCTTGAGCATCGGAAACTTTCTTCACGAGCCAAACTGGCAAACCGTTCTCAGGTTAAAAAAAATCTGGAAAAACATCCGGAAAAACCTTCCTGAAACAGAAATCCACATTTACGGAGCATATGCTTCGGAAAAAGTATATCAGCTTCATAACGAAAAAGAAGGATTCATCATCAAAGGAAGAGCCGATTCTGTTGAAAAAATCTTTAATAAATACCGGATTCTCCTTGCTCCCATCCCTTTTGGCGCAGGATTGAAAGGTAAACTTTGGGAAAGTATGACCTTTGGAATTCCCAATATAACGAGTTCCGCCGGCGCAGAAGCTATGTCCGGAAACCTTGAATGGAACGGTTTCATAGAAAATTCTGAAGAAAATTTTATTGAAAAATCAATATTGCTTTATCAGGATCAAACTCTTTGGGAAAAATCACAGGAAAACGGATACAAGATTCTGAAAAAGGTGTATAATAAAGATTTTTATTGCAAAAAATTACAGGAGACAATTTCTCATTTGGAAAATCGTCTCTGCAACCACCGGTATTCTAATTTCCTGGGACAAATTCTGCAGCATCATCAGTTGAATTCCACAAAATATTTAAGCCGCTGGATCGAAGAAAAGAATAAAAAAAAGTAATAATTTAGTTTTTAAAAACTATAATCATGAAAATCTTTTCAAACTTCCGGAAAATAAACAGACTGGACACATTTTTTCTATTCTTTATTACGATTGGCGCATTGCTGAACCAACAGGTTTCTGTATTCTATATTGTTTATCTGTTTTGGTTTCAGGAATTGCTGAGGACAATCATTAACTTTGCTTTTGCCTTACGTTTTGACAACAGGAAAAACCTTTTCAGCCTGTTTATTGGCAGTCTTTTTCCGTTGTTCATCTACTTTGTATTTATTATTATTCTATTTGGTTTTATGCTGAACTGGAACAACCAGGATCTTCTTTTTTTAAACCTCAGAATTATGTTTTTCAAAAACCTTTTCTTCAATCTTAACCTGATCATTTTCGGTGCCGAAATCATTCTGTATTCCTTTTTCAACAGAAATGAAATTATTTTTTCGGACAACCTGCAAACCTTCAATCCGCGTCATTTGATACTGCATATTTCCATCATTTTCGGCGCTGTAATCCAGCTTCTTATTGTAAAAAAATACGACAACTTTTTCACTCCGGAAAACCTTTGGGGTTCGGTTTTGGTCATTCTCCCGTTTTTGCTGCTGCGATTATTTGTTCCGCTAAAACTTAATTTAGTGAATTAAATTTTAATATAAATTCTTTTTTTATCCAGAATATATCCTGCAAACCAGCAGAAAAGCATAAAGGAAACCGAAAACATCAATGATCCCAAATAACCTCCTAAATGGAGGAATATATTTTCATAAATCCATCGGTAAATACTGATTGTACCTGCAGGAATTACATTCAAAGCAATTGCAAGCAATTCTGATAAAAGATAAATAGCGAGCGTATTTCTCCCGAAAACCTCAAAAAAGTATATCCCTTTTTTCTGCTGCAAAAAATCAGAATAATAAATAATCAGAGCCAATATTGAGCACGAAAG
The DNA here is from genome assembly GCA_032083825.1 of Bergeyella sp. Lineage (GTDB taxonomy): Bacteria > Bacteroidota > Bacteroidia > Flavobacteriales > Weeksellaceae > DAMDNI01. The sequence continues at coordinate 16,209 of DAMDNI010000043.1, forward strand.
CCCAGCCGTTAAAAGAACATACGAACTCGACCATATTTTTTTGTTGACAGCAAAGCCGTAATTCCAGAGAAAGCCTAAAGAAATAAGAATGAAACCAGCCATCAAAAGTTTAGAAATCCCTTCATAAGTTTTCCCTTTTTTCCTGACAAAAACTCCTGCAAAATATCCGGCTATGACATTGACTAAAGCAGGAAATGTACTCAGAAAACCTTCAGGATCAAATGCAAAACCTTCACCGTGATACAAATGTTTTTCTCCGAAAAGCTGCAAGTCAAGCATAACAACCGGATTATTCTTCATATCATAAGCTCCGAAAAGATAATAAACCAACCAGTAACCCAAAAGAATGAAAACGCTGACATAAAGGGAAATTCTCGGTT
>DAMDNI010000044.1:0-477 GCA_032083825.1 Bergeyella sp.
GATTTTGCTCCAATCATTTTTGCATGTTCTTTCAGCACTTGCGGAGTGTCATTTTCGGGATCAATGCTAATGGAAATAATTCCGAAATCAGGATTGTTTATTTTTTCCGAAATATATTTCATATTCCTATTCATCACAGGACAAATTGTCGGGCATCGGCTATAAAAAAACTCAACCAGATATACTTTTCCAAGCATATCTTTATTGCTTATTTTTTTATTGTTCTGATCGGTAAGTTCAAAATCAGGAACTTTCATCACCGTATAAAGGTTATTCCTGAAATATCCTGCAGCCAAACCAATGCCAACAAAAACCAACACGAGAATTCCCAAAGAGATCAGAACCCGGGATTTTGAATTTATTTTATTTTTATTTGCGGACATATTTTTCGGGGTGGGCTTTAAATTCGTTTTTACAGGATGAGCTGCAGAAACCATACGTCTTGTTTTTGTAAACTGCGATATCTTTCAGAAAATC
>DAMDNI010000044.1:487-9594 GCA_032083825.1 Bergeyella sp.
CTGGCAAACAGGGTCTTCTGCATTCACTATTTTTATGTTGGTGAGATTTTTTCCGGAGGTCATTTTTTTTGCGTGTTTTACTTTTGGTGTTTCCTGAGCGCAGGAAGTAATGAAAACAGAGAAAAGGATCGCCGTTATAATTTTAAATTTCATAAAAAAATTATTGGTTAAAAAAGATTTTAAATACTTTGATACATAAAATCTACACCAAAGGCGGACGGAAAATTTTGGTGATATATTCTGAATAATAGGAATCTGAATATGATGAACTGATTTTGGAACCTTTAAAAATCAAATCAAAGTCAGGGTAAATAATAAGTTATCTTTAATGATAAAAACATCGGCGGAAGATATTTTGTGATTTTCTTTATTGGATTGTTTTTCAGATTTCAGAAGTTCTTTTATGACATAACATTTCCCATTGCAGAGCAACTGCGGCTTATTTTTGTTTTCACAAAGATTCTGAGAGATGTATTTATAATTGAAAGCATAATCAAGAAGAGGCAAAACGGGTCGTAATGCCATGATGAAAACAAATATGTAAAGTAAAAGCTTCAAAACTTTTTCTGTGTCTACAAATATAAATGATAATACTTTTAGAATGAGGCTGAAGGTAATAAATTACATGAATAACCTTTATTTGTATCATCCATTAATAATTTCTCCACCATTCGGATGCAGAACCTGCCCTGTAATATAAGAAGCATCCGTACTTGCAAGAAAAAGGAAACATGTGGCGACTTCATTGGGTTCTCCTGCCCTTTTCATGGGTGTATCGCTTCCGAATTCTGAAATTTCCTTTTTAGAAAATGTAGAAGCAATAAGCGGAGTCCAGATTGGGCCTGGAGCAACAGCATTTACCCTGATTCCTTTATTCACAAGCTGCGAAGAAAGGCTTCTGGTAAAAGAAAGAATGGCCCCTTTCGTAGCCGCATAATCCAGTAAATGATCACTTCCTCTGTACGCTGTTACCGAAGTTGTATTGATAATAGAATCACCTTCTTTAAGATAAGGAATCACAAACTTCGTCATCCAGAATAGAGAGAAAAAATTGGTTTCAAAAGTCTTGATTAATTGATGTGTACTGATTTCAGAAATATCTTTTGCCTCCCAATGATTTCCAGCATTATTAATAAGAATATCTATTTTTCCGAATTCTTTTACGGTTTCGTCGACCAGCATTTTGCAGTTTTCTTCTTTGCTGAGATCACCTTTAACCAGTTTGCATTTGGTTCCGAATTTTTTTATTTCTTTTTTCGTTTTCTGTGCATCTTTTGTTTCATTGAAATATGAAATAACCACATGTGCACCTTCTTTCGCAAAGAGAATGGCCGTCGCTTTTCCTATTCCGCTGTCTGCACCTGTAATAATAGCCACTTTATTATACAGTTTCCCTTGCGGATTGTTTTCGGGTAAACTTTCGGGCTTCGGTTTTAAAAGACTTTCTTTCCCGGGTTTGGATTGTTTTTGCAAAGGACGAAGCTTCTTTTTTTCGGAAGTATTCATGATTGAAATTTTAATTTTCATAAAACATCAAACAAGCCGCCATATTCCGGAAATCTATAAATTTCAGAAATGATTCTTTGGATTCTATAAAAATGATCTGTCGATAACCTGATTTTTATTCGATTATTTTAAAATTTCTTCGAGAAAAAGCAAAGTATGCTGCCATGCTCTTTTGGCCATTATTTCATTATAATCCGGAGATTTTGGATCGGTAAAAGTATGCTTGCTGTAAGCATAAGTAATAATCTGCCAGTCTGCTTTTCCTTCGTTCATTTCTTTGACAAGAGCATTCATCATTTCAGGAGTAACGCTTTGGTCTTCAGCAGGGTTTTCAACTAAAATTTTGGTATTTAGATTTCCGTTCGGGCGATTATTATCCTTCCCCAAACCTCCATGGATACTGATAACACCTTTTACGGGAAAGTTAGCTCTTGCGGTTTCCAAAGCTCCCGTTCCTCCGAAACAATATCCGATTACAGCAATTTTGTCGGGATTTGCCCCAGATTTTTTCAGCTGCTCCAAAGCCAGTTTAATTCTGTTTTGATATGCTTTAAAATCAGTTTTATATGAACCTGCAATTTTTGCAGCCGCTGCGTTATCAGCCGGAATATTTCCTTCACCATAAATATCGGCAATGAAAGCAATGTATCCTTGTTTTTCCAAATCAAGAGCGGCGGTTTTGGCTTCGTCGTCAACTCCTTTCCATGCGGGAAGAATGAGAACTCCGGGCAATTTTTTTCCGGCATTGGAAGTTACAATCCCATTCAGTTTCTGAGATCCGTCAGAATATGATACCGTTTTCAATTGCTGAGCAAAAAGATTTGCTCCTAAAAGTGCAATCGATAATATTAAAACTAATTTTTTCATGTTTAAAATTTTAAAAGATATAATAAAGAATATATACTCATTAAATAGATGAAACAAAATTCTTTTACAATAAAATTAAAAAAATTACCGGAATAAAATTGATTTTAAACTTAATTTAACCAAATTCACCAATTCAAAATTATTTCTCATTCTTTACATATTTCAAAATGTTTTATTAAAAAGTTTAAAATCTTTTTAAAAAGAATGTGAATTTGATTTCCTTATCCAAATAACAGCAATTATTTTTGCAGGATATTTCATATAAAATAAGAAAAAAATTATTAAAAAATATATTATCTCAATTTGAGATATTAATTTTATTTTATTTATTTTTGTAGCTACTAAATCTAACTCTATGTTAAAGAACACCTTTCTGGCATGCTTCATTACAGTATTTTCTGTTTCGGCATTTGCTCAGAAATCGGTAACTCCGATTTATCTTGATGACTCAAAGCCTGTCGAACAACGTATTGAAGATGCATTATCCAGAATGACGCTGGAAGAAAAAGTTGCAATGCTTCACGCACAATCCAAATTCAGCTCACCCGGTGTTCCGAGATTAGGTATTCCTGAATTCTGGACAACAGATGGCCCTCATGGCGTGCGTCCTGAAGTAATGTGGGATGAATGGAATCAGGCTGGATGGACGAATGACTCCATCATTGCTTACCCGGCTTTAACTGCATTATCTGCAACATGGAATAAAAAAATGTCCTGGAATTACGGAAAAGCTCTTGGAGAAGAAGCCCGTTACAGAAGGAAAGATATTCTTCTTGGCCCAGGTGTAAATATTTACAGAACTCCTCTTAACGGAAGAAATTTTGAATACATGGGAGAAGATCCCTATCTTACCTCCAAAATGGTTGTACCTTATATTCAGGGAGTTCAGTCAAATGGTGTAGCAACAAGTGTAAAACATTATGCCCTGAATAATCAGGAAATGTTTCGCCATACCAGTAATGTTATTGTTGATGACCGTGCTCTTTACGAAATTTATCTCCCGCCGTTTAAAGCTGCAGTTACTGAAGGAGATTCCTGGACGATAATGGGTGCTTATGATATGTATAAAAACCAATATGCAAGTCAAAACCAATACTTATTAAATGACATTCTGAAAGGAGAATGGGGATACAAAGGTGTTGTCGTTTCTGACTGGGGAGCGGTTAATAATACCGAACAAGCTATCCATAATGGGTTAGACCTTGAATTCGGAAGCTGGACCAATGGGCTTTCTGCAGGTACAAAAAATGCTTACGACAATTATTACCTTGCACAACCTTATTTAAATCTTATTAAATCAGGAAAAGTAGGAACAACCGAACTGGACGATAAAGTAAGAAGACTTCTGCGCCTTGCTTACAAAACCACCATGAACAAAAACAAACCTCTAGGAAATATTGCCTCCGAAGAGCACAGATCTGTTGCCAAACAAATTGGTGAAGAAGGAATTGTTCTTCTACAGAATCAGAAGAATGTTCTGCCAATCAATATTTCTAAAACGAAAAAAATTGCCGTAATCGGTGAAAATGCCATCAAAATGATGACTGTTGGCGGAGGTTCTTCTTCATTAAAAGTAAAATACGAAACACTTCCGCTGGACGGAATCAAAAAAAGATTCGGAAAAGATATAGACGTACAATACGCAAGAGGTTATGTTGGTGACCCTAGTGGAGAATATAATGGTGTAAAATCCGGTCAGGATCTGAATGATTCCCGTTCAGAAGCAGAATTATTAAACGAAGCTGTCGAGCTTGCCAAAAAATCAGATTTTGTAATTTTTGTCGGCGGCCTTAACAAAAGTGATTTCCAGGATAGTGAAGGTAACGACAGAAAAAGCTACGGACTTCCGTATAATCAGGATCATGTAATCTCCGCACTTGCAAAAGCAAATAAAAATTTTGCCGTAGTTCTTGTTACAGGAAATGCAGTTGCAATGCCTTGGGTAAAAGAAGTTCCTGCCATTCTGCAAACCTGGTATTTAGGTTCTGAAGCAGGAAATTCCCTTGCATCAGTTTTAGCTGGTGATGCAAATCCTTCAGGAAAGCTTCCGTTTACTTTCCCTGTCAAATTGGAAGACAATTCCGCACATCAATTAGGAGAATATCCCGGAAATAAAGAAGAATTGGCTGCAGGAAAAGGAAAAGACCAGAAAAACCCGATCAACATTACTTACAACGAAGGTATTTTTGTAGGCTATCGTTGGCATGATACTAAAAATATAAAGCCATTATTCGCTTTCGGACATGGTTTAAGCTATACCACCTTTGAATTCGGAAAAGTAAAAGCAGATAAATCTACTTTGAGCCAGGATGATAAAATCACTTTCACCGTTACCGTAAAAAATACAGGAAAAACAGCAGGAGCAGAAGTCGCACAGCTTTACATCAGCGATTTAAAATCTTCGCTTCCGCGCCCGGCAAAAGAACTGAAAGGATTTGAAAAAATCTACCTGAATCCGGGAGAACAAAAAGAAGTAAGTTTCACAATTGATAAGACGGCACTCAGCTTCTTTGATGCAGAAAAACATCAATGGGTTGCGGAGCCGGGAGAGTTTGAGGCATTGGTCGGAAACGGTTCTGATGCGATCAAAACAAAAATAAAATTTAATTTACAGTAATTAATATTTATTTGACCAAACCGTCCATTGTAAAAAATGGGCGGTTTTTTATGACCAGACTAGTCCTTTCTTATCTTATATTTGCCGGATGAAATTAGTTTCAGGTTTCATATTGTCTTTCATCATTTTCCTCAGCAGCTTTCAAAGTTCCCTGATTATCGTCGATTATCAGATCAACAAAGACTTCTACGAGCTTCATTGCACCAATAAAGACAAACCTGAAATGGATTGCCACGGAAAGTGCCAGATGAAAAAAACAGCAGAAAATTCCCCGGAAACCTTTCAGTTCCTGAAAATCTGCTATGATTTCAATTACATTCCTGTTCAGAATCCAGAAAAAATATCCATCCCTTTCTTATATTTTATCAATAAAAAAGTTGAAATCGCTTCAGCTCCGAATCTTTTGAAAGGGCATCCAACTTTACTCAATCCTCCTCCGATTTCCTGATTTGAAATTATAAATAATGAAATTCCGATAATTTTTTATTGGAAAAATTTTACGTTAAAACAATTCAAATCATACGAATATAAAATAATGTCACATTATCATTTATTAAAAGCGTGTGTCTTTCCTGCTGCAGTATTTTTTATCAACAATGCACATGCACAGGAAAAAAAAGATACATTGGATAGTCACAATATAGAAATTGTAAAAATCATAAAACTCAGCCAAAATAATAGCAAAAGAGATCTCGAAACCACACAATCAGACCTTTTGAATCATGATGCCGGGAAATTCCTCAACTCGCTTCCCGAAATCAACGGGATCAGAAAAGCCGGAAACTATGCTACCGATCCGGTTTTAAGAGGGTTCAAATACGAGCAGCTCAATATTGTCATTGATGGTGCTGCAAATGCTATTAACGCCTGCCCAAGCCGAATGGATCCTGCAATTTCACAAATCAATATGAATACCGTTCTTGAAGCAGAAATCTACAAAGGTCCTTATCATTTCCGCCACGGAAATGCATTTGGAGGAACCATTAATTTCATTACTGTAAATCCGGAATTTTCAGAAAAAACAAAATTCAGCGGAAGATTGTCAACCGCTTACGAAACCAACGGAAATATTACAAGAAACGAGGTTTTAACACAGCTTTCTTCAAAGAAAACTGCGTGGGATTTTTTCGGATCTTATCAAAAAGGTGACCAATATAAAGACGGAAACGGAACTGAAGTGCGTTCTGCTTTTCTGCGTTACAATATCGGAACGAAAGGAAATTTAAAATGGAATTCCAAAAACATTACTACTTTACAAATCAACACCAATCAAGGAAGAGACGTAGAATTTGCGGCTTTAACCATGGATCTGATTTATGACAAAACATGGATGTTCCAGCTAAAACACCGTGCAGAATTTGAAAATAAATTTTTAAAACAAATTGATTTCAATTCTTATTTCACCGATGTAAAACATTCGATGGGAACTCCTGACAGAATGATGATTTCCAATGTTAAATCTTCTACTTACGGAGCAAGAGGCGAAGCAAAATTTGCATGGAATAAAAATACTTTTTATTCAGGTTTTGATTTTAAACATGAACAGGCAGAAAACACAGCCATGATTATGTCCGGAATGATGGGAATGCGCGACGGAACTTCATGGCAGGATTCTTATATTGCGCAATTGGGATGGTTTAATGAATACCAACAGGATTTTCCAGGCTCGAAACTTACCATTTCTGCAAGGCTGGATTGGAATAGCACAAATGCAAAAGATCTTTCAGAATTATTCAAAACCATGTACGGAAATGCAGATTCAGAAGATTTCAATTACAACTTCAGTATCGGATATACGCAGAATTTAAATCAAAATTCCCAACTTGGAATCTGGCTGGGAAGAGCCCAAAGAAGCGGAAGTCTTACAGAAAAATTCATCAACCGTTTTCCCGCAGGCATTGATGCATATGAACTTATCGGAAATCCTCATTTAAAACCCGAAACGAATAATCAGGCTGATTTAATTTATACCTATAAAAAGGAAAATTTTTATATCCAGGCTGATGTTTTTTATTCTCATCTTCAGGATTATATTTCGGGTGTAATTGTCGCTGTCAAACCTTCTTCGATGACTTCTCCCGGAAGCCGGCAGTTTCAAAATATAGCAAAAGCTTTTAAAACGGGAGCCGAAACAAGATTCAACTGGCAGTTTTCCCCGAAATACAGGACAGAACTTGCAGCAGCTTACACCTATGCTCAAGATACCGAAATAAAAAATCCTCTCCCGGAAATTGCTCCTCTGGATTTCAGATGGAAATGGGAAGCTGATTTCTCACCGGTCGTTTTGGGAGTTCAATATAGATATTCCTCGAAACAGAATCGCATTAATCCGAATTTCGGAGAACTGAAAACGCCTTCTTTCTCCGTATTTGACTTTAATGCAAAATATGGCATTTTCAAAAATGCCCTTGTCACGCTTGACGTTCTGAATATTTTTGATAAAGCTTATGCAGAACATTTAAGCCGAACTTATTCCACCGATAAAAACCAGAGAATTCTGGCTCCGGGACGTAATTTCAGCATTGGATTTAGTTATTTATTTTAAAAATAAATTTCAAATTCTATTCAAAAAGCACTGAAAAATATATATTCAGTGCTTTTATTATTTTTCTGTATTACATTTTTATCTTAAATTTATAATTATGATAAGATAAGATTAAAAATTAATCATTTATTTTTATCATTTTCCGGAAAATGATACGTCAATTATGTGATTATGAAGTCTTAATTTGGTTACGATTTTTAATTTTCTTATCATTGTTGGACTACTAGAATACATTAAGTTCTTTCTATGTTTAAAAGAGTATTTTTTCTTTTTTTGATTGCTGCATACGGAAAAAGTATAGCACAGGATGCGGAAGCTTTCAACAAAATATACAACACCACTTATCTCGAAACTGCGCAGAAAGATTTTAACAAGGCTCTAAAAACAGCTGATTCTTTGTACATCATTTCTACCAATCCGAACTTTAAGGTAAAAAGCCTGATGCTTTCTGCAAGTCTTTATCAGCAGTCAGGAGATGTGAAAAAGTCCGTTCATTATGCTCTGGAATCTGAAAAAATTCTTGCTGAAAGTGATAATGCAAACTGGAAAGCGCGAGTATACGGTTTTCTGGCAACCCAATACAGATTGTTAAAGCTGTACACCAAGTCAAAAGAGTATTCTTATAAGGCATTAAAAGCAGCTGAACAAATTGAAAACCCTGAACTTTCGAACAATACCAACGGCTTCATGTGGCAGGAACTTGCGTATTATGAAATGGAATTCGGTCATTATAAAAAAGCGATCAGCTATATTGAAAAATCAAAGCAGTATTTCAAAACTTCACGGGATAAGGAATATTTTGATTTTCAGAATGAACAACTTTTGGGTGAAAATTATTTTTCACTTAAAAATAATGATGAAGCTTTGAAACATTATGAAATTGCTTTGAAATATTCAGAAAAATACCCGGAAAATTATGTTCACGGGCTTGTCTACAACGGGCTTTCAGCTGTTTATATGGAGAAAGGCGATCTCGAATTTTCAAAAAAATATCTTACAAAAGCAGAAAAAATTGCAGAAAAATCAGAATATCTTGAATTAAAATCTGAGGTTTACAAAACATCCGAAAAGTATTATACCAAAATAAAAGATCTGAAAGCGGTAGAAACAGTACAAAACAAAAAGGATACGCTGGAGGAAGAAATTGTCACAAAAAAAGCACAGTTCTTAAATGAATCTTTCACATCGCTTGATAAGGAAAAAAGGGAAGCCGAAAACGAAAGCACAAAAAAAGGATATATCATCATCGTAATTGGTATTTTGCTGATTGCCTGCATCATTGTCTTCATTATTTACAGAAAAAAACACAAAGAAAACCTGGAGCGTTTCAGAAGAGTCCTCGAAAGTTTGAAAAACAGGAATGCTGCGGAATTTAATGACAAAAAAGATCTTCCTCAGGAAGTTTCAAATATCTCAGAATTTTCAAATTTGGAAAAAAATAGCCTGATGACAGAAGAAACTGAACAGAAAATCCTCTTCAAGCTTGAGAAATTTGAAAAATCGGATCTTTTTATTAAGCCCAGCATTTCACTTCCTTTTCTGGCAGGATATTTCGGAACCAATACTAAATAT
>DAMDNI010000044.1:9604-16574 GCA_032083825.1 Bergeyella sp.
ACTAAATATCTCTCCCACATCATCAAAACCTATCGCAAAAAAGATTTTAATAATTATATCAATAGCCTCCGGATCAATTATATTATTGATAAACTTAATAACAATCCGGTGTACAGGCAATACAAGATTGCTGTTCTTGCAGAAGAAGCCGGCTTCTCTTCTCAGGCAAAATTTTCGACTATTTTTAAAAATGTAACAACATTTTCTCCTTCCGTGTTTATCCATTACCTGAATGAGCACGAGACCTCAGAATCATTGTAACATCGTTATGCAATGCACATAATGACGTTCCATTTTACGGAATATGATAAAACAATAGTTTGGTAAGTCGGTAAATTAAAGGTTGTTTTGTACTCAAATTTCGCGGTTCTGAAAACACAAATTCATTTTACAATGCCTGATAAGCCTGTTCTTAATTTACAGAAAGGGCTTATCATGCAATGTTTCCACTATTTTTTTTATTGCGATTATTTGACCACATAGGGATTGGGAATTATGATTAAAAAAGTTCTTTTCAACCTTAAAAAAAAAGGTATTTCAATATAGAGATTAGGACTACTTGATAAACAAAATGATGAGAAAGAACGGTTTAAAAAAACATATAAACAAACAACTCTACTTTATTTTTAGAAGAGCTGGTTTTTGTTTTTTTATTTTGCCGGTTCTCTTATTATCACAGGTTCATGTTTCTGAAGGAACCACTTTTTCGATACAAGAAAATGCTGTTGTCTATATAGACACTGCTGCTTCTAAAAAAATATTAACAGAAGAAACAAACATCTACATTACCAAAGGAGTAACGGTTTACAATCTGGATAAATATTCACAGGTAAGACTTCTGTACCCGCATTCTGATAAAAATATTGCTTCTAAGACACAGAAAGTAAAGCAATTCTCTTCTTCGAAAAGAACAAAAAATCGATTACCAAAAAAAGAGCAAACTTATTATCAGCTCACTAACAATTCGAATATATTTCATTTAAATTTTGGAAGCGAACAGTCTGCAATTGTTACAAACACCTTCCCTACCACAAAAAATGAAGGAATATTATCAGAGCCTGAAAATTTGATAATATTTCAGTGTCCTCTTATCCTATCCGAAAAAATATTTTCCCGGAATGAACAGTCTTTATTGCTGTATATAACCGTACAAACAGTAAGGCCTCCACCACTTTCTTAAACAGAAGCCATTAATAAAACTCTTTATGATTTTAATTATCAATCTGCAATAGGCAGGTTTCAATAAAATCTACAATTAAACTAAAAAAATTATAATGAATAAAAATATTTCAGATATAGCTTCATTCAAACTGCAGTTTGCTTTTGCAGCATTGATGATGCTTTTGGGTGGCAATCTGCTTTTTGCACAGAACAGCACCGAAAACAAATGGGAAGAAAATAAAGTGTTGGCTTACGACACACCTTTTTCTTACAATCTAGATACTGATGTACAATGGGAACTTAAAAACGAAAAAGGGAGATCCCTAAAAAAAGGAAAGGGAAATATTGATAATCAGATTTTCAGCACACCCGGAAATTATACTTTGTATATTAAAGAAGAACACAGTCACAACCCAAATTCCTGCGACCACGCTCATTTTCCAGAGCAAGTGAATATCACAGTAAGTCCAATGAAAATGGTATTTGACTTTTCTTCTGTAAAATTCTCGGAAAAAATTACTGGAGCAAAATCTGCAAAAGGAATTGTAGCAACTGTAAATGTAGATTTCTCTTCGTTTGACAACAGTACAGCAGTATATAAGAATGATTTTACAACCGCAGGTGTAGGCACATCCGTAATCGGAAAACTGAAAAACGAGAAAATTACTCTAAAAAAAGGAATGAATACACTTGAATTTCTACTTGATGGGCAAGCATCCAAAGGAAACTATATAATGATAGATTTCAAAGACATCAACGGACAGGTACAACGGTACGATTTAACTCAAATAATACAATAAGATGAAACACCATATCTACACATTTTTAGCAACGGCAGCTTTGCTTTTTATCGCAGGAATATTTTCCGGAGTAAAAGGGCAATATTGCGTCTCAGGAGATTGTAACCCCAATACCTATATGAATAGCTCAGCTCCCAATACCATAGAGTACGACAATATGGTAAGCGTATTCCACTCTTCTATGGCAAAGGAATATGATGGTAAAATAAAAGTTTGGGGACAGGGAATGGCCTATAACGGAAACGGACAAACAAACAATATAACGGCAATGCAGGAAATCAACAGTACCAATTATCCGGGACTTACAGGAACTGTTCTGAAATTTGCGGGAGGAAGTAATCAAAATAATCAACAGTTTCTAGTGCTTACCACTACCGGATTATTTGCATGGTCAGGAGCTACGGGGACCGTTATAGCCACAGGCATTAAAAATACTACTACTTTTGGTGCGGTAGCTATCGGAACTTACGGTGTGAACGGAGGTGCAACCAAAGCAGACGGACTTCCCAATGAAGTAAATCCTACGGATGTTAAAATGATGTTTGCAACCAGAGCAGGATTAGCAATTGTAACCTGCAGCGGACAAGCATGGGTTTTGGCACAAAATAGCAATGCATATGGAGATGGAGCATCAAATAGTACTACAAACCACGCTCTGTGGCACCGTGTAAGCACCGCTGCTAATACACCGCTGAATGACGTAGTAGCAGTGAGAGGAGCTTATAACGTATTTATGGCGCTCACTGCAAACGGAAATATCTATACATGGGGAACCGGCACCCGTACAAACAATGGTAGCGGTACTTCAGATAGAAATTACGCAACACTCATTAATAAACCGACAGGAGTTACTCCTAAAATGATCGGGATGACATATTCCACTGGTGGTAGTACCTATTATCTATTAGGAACAGACAAAAAACTTTATTCAATGGGCGCAAACAACCAAAGACAATTAGGAGATGGCACTACTAATGACTCTAATGCATGGATTCAGGTAACAGCAACTAATACAATCAGCGGAACTACTTATACAATGGGGAATGTAGTATGGATTAGCCCACAAGAACACGACGGAAATGGAAGTTATGCGGCAATTAATATCATTGATGAAGATGGCAAGCTCTGGGCCTGGGGAAGCAACAACAACGGAATGATAGCAGGAAATACCGCAGGAACAGGAAATATTGACCCTATGTATATGCCAGGACGTATTACCGGAGCATATAATGCAGCAAAACTAAATCTTAGTGACAAGTTGATAGCCGTAGAACAAGGAGGGCATACCACGCTAACTATTAAGCAGTGTAATATCAAATTCGGGTATGTAGGACATAAAATCAACGGAAGTATGGCAAATAATCAAGCATCAGGTACTGAACCGGAATACAATTACTCAGATACGGCAGTATTATCTATTTGCGGCGCGGTTTCGGCTCCGTCTGTACAAGATTTAAAAATCTGCGAAGGAACTACCGCTAATCTTGCAAATGCAGAACCGTCATCATTACCAACAGGAGCCACCGACATCAACTGGTGGACAGATGCTGCCGGTACAATACCTGTTTCCAATCCTGCATCAGTAGCGCCAGGTACCTATTATGCAACCTACGAAGGATTAACAGTAAAATGTCCTACCCCGATTACCGTATCGTATTATACTGCGGGCGATGCCGGATATAATAGTTGTGCATGCTACAATTCTGCATATACTCCCGGAACAGGATCCGACACAAAAGTAGGAATTACTCTTCTGAAAAGAGCCAATACAGCATCGGCCAATTGGCCTATGGCAAGAAAATCAGGACATATAGCATTAGAATCCAACTCAAGGGGATTTGTAGTGACTAGACTGACAACAGTCCAAATCCAAGGTCAAACTTCTCCTACAGTCATTCCTGCAAGTATTACCAATCCTCAGGAAGGAATGATGGTATACGATACAAACGTAAAGTGTCTTAAAATATATGACGGTACATCTTGGAGCTGTTTTAATACTCCTGCTTGTCCTTAAAAATTTAAAATCTGGCAGTTGTTGATCGAACGAGAATTAAAAATTCCGGTTGCTGACAAACAACTTATAAATTTAAAACAATGAAAAATATACTTTCAGTTATAACAATTATATTACTATCCAGTAATGCCTTTTCTCAGGTAATCATTGGAAACAGTACGGGAACGGCAAGCAATAAAACATCTGTTTTATTAGAATTTGCAGCCAATCAGAATAAGGGGATTATTCTACCTTATACCAGAACTCTTCCTTCAGGAGCAAACCTACAAGGAGGAACTATAGTATTGGATGTTACAGACGCAACTAAAGCTAAAGTAAAGTACTACGCTCCTGGTAATGCAAGTGCAGATGCCAATGGTTGGGTAGACCTTAGCAATGGTCACGAGGCTAACCTGACGACGCCTACTAATTATATGGGAATACAGCCTACCGCTACGCAAGTAGCAGAAGATATAGATGCCAAAGCTATTATCGGAGCCGATACAAGCAGTGCAGATGGAGTACTTGTTTTGGAATCCACCACCAAAGCAATGGTGCTTCCTATTGTTGAAGACACTGCTAATGTTCCTGATCCTGCACCCGGAATGATGGTTTACATCAATAAAGCAGGTGCAAAAAGATTAGCAGTATACAATGGCGGCGGATGGACTTATTGGAAACCGTAAATAAATATTTTGAATTCTATGCTGGAAAAAAAAGCAAATATCTCACGAGAATATCTTTTAGGAAAATCCAAGAAGGATATCCTGAACGAACTAGGCGACGAATTCAATTTTTATCCTAATAACATCTGGACTTACACTCTGAAAAAATGCTGGTACGGAAAGAAGAAAATCTTATTCCTGTATTTTGAAAAAGAGTGTATAATCAAAATATACATCAGAAACTGCTGGAGCAAATGAAAAGTTTCTGAAAAAAATATACTTTGGATTTGAAAAAATCATGAAGTTGTGGTTATTAGTTTTTAAGGGAGGTTCGCCTCCCTTTTTCTTTTCCAGGTTTTAGAGATATTCAATTGTAGTTTTCAAGCGTATGATGTAATTCATCACGATAATTGTAGATGTCATCGAGCGAATCCAAAGGCATTCTTTCTCCCGAATCCTTCCCGTTGTGAAAAAGCTCAACCAGCTTTCTGCTCGCTCCAAAATGAAATCTACAGATTGGTTTCCTGTTATTATCATCCAGCAAAATCCCAAAATAAGATTGTGTATCACGGAAAGCAATTCTCTCTGCCGGAATTTTTTCTCTTAAAATCGCTTTTACAATCTGAAAGGCTTCCATTTCCTCTTCAGTTGTGATCACTTTCGGAACATCATTATTTTCATCAATAGTATTGAAATTCGAAACATTTGCTTTTTCTGTCTCCATATTATCGTTGATTACCAAAGCAGATTTCAGCCTTGAACTTATTGATTCTGAGATTGAAATACTCAGCGCTCTTTTAGTATATTCTTTAAAGACAAACATTCTGTTTGCTCTAAGCGGCCTTTCAAAAAAGCGGTTTACCAAAAGCCTTACCATTTCGTCGGAAGGATCTTCAATTTCTTTTTCAAATTCTTTCCTGATGGCTTTAATGTATTTTAAAGCTTCCGCAGAATCCAAAATAGATTCAAGATTATAGCCGGTTTTGGTGAAACTTTCAAGCACTTTGATTGCATTATCTTTCAGATCATCAAGATTGATGGTGAAAAATGGTTTTTCATCCATAATATTCGGTTTCTCCAGATCTGTATAAAAATTGTAAATGATTCCATTTGTCAGAACTCCAAACCGGGCTTTGGAAACGTGATAATAGCGGTGAAGCTGCGAATTGTGGGCATCTGCATTTTCTTTCCAGCTTTTGCATTCGATAATAAAAATAGGTTCGTTATCTTTCTTAATAACGAAGTCAACCTTCTCTCCTTTTTTGGTTCCAATGTCGGCAATAAATTCAGGAATTACTTCTGTCGGATTGAAAATATCATATCCCAGAATCTGAATAAATGGCATAACGAAAGCTGTTTTCGTGGCTTCCTCTGTCTGTATCTGATCTTTGAGGCCGTTCACTCTTTGATGAAGCTGCTCAAGTTTTAATTTAAGTTCCATGGTTTTTTATTGAAGAGTTTCATCTATGATTTCAGCATTCGGAGCATTTTCTCTTACAGATTCAATCCCGTTTTCCATTGATTGTTTGCGGGCATATAACTGGCTTTTCCCGATAACTTCACCGTTTCCGGCTTTCAGAACAAAATAATGTTTCTCGTTTACAGCCACTTTTCTTTCAAACCTTGAATCAATCTGCGAGTTTGTTTTTACGGATTCTATTCCTTTTTTGCAGCCGTCTTTTGCTTTGTATCCTTCGCTTGTCAGGATGACTTCGCCATTCCCGGCTTTCAGATTAAATTGATATTCCCCGTTTTTTCTTTTGGTGATAATAAATTTTCCCATAATTAATTTTATTTTTAGCCACGATATATTATAAAAAGTATTGCTTTCATTTTACTTTTTACTATTTCAAAAACATGAACAGAAGAAATATTTCTCATTGCATAAGTTTTGGATTGTGTTACAAATCTTGATTGTGTTACAGTTACATTAGTATCATTGTAAAATATAACTTCATTTTGAAAGGATATATCCATAATAGTTTATTGAATACCCAAAAATATCCTGATATCCAAAATTCTCCTTACGGAAAACCGTAAAAACAAAAAAACCTTTCAAAAAATATCTGAAAGGCTCGAATAGTATAGAAAATTGAATGTTTATATAAATCCTAAATCTTTGAAAATCGCTACAAGCTGCTCATTATTTCTGACATTTAGAGATTCTTTAAGGTTGTTGATGCATTTTTCAACACTGCTCAGGCTGCAAGGTTTAATGCTGTTTTCCTTCAGATAATCAGGGATTTTTTTCTGCAGCATCCCATTGGAAAGAAGGGAAATAAGCGTGATATCGAAAGAAGTAAATTCGTACGCATTTTTCTCACGGATTGATTTTTTAAGATCAAGAGAAA
>DAMDNI010000045.1:0-5256 GCA_032083825.1 Bergeyella sp.
CATAATTTCTGTAAGACCAGCTGCTGCCATTGCTGACGAAACCCCGACTTCTGCCTGACAGCCTCCCATAGCTGCCGAAATAGTTGCATTTTTTTTGAATAAAGTTCCTATTTCTCCTGCTACCAAAAGAAAACGCACAATATCTTCCTCTTTTACAAACTCTGTAAAAGCTTGTGAAAACATCAAAACAGCAGGAATCACACCACTAGCGCCATTAGTCGGAGCGGTAATAATTCTTCCGAAGCTGGCATTTTCTTCATTTACGGCAAGTGCAAAACAGGAAACCCATTTATTGATGGTTGTAAAAGTTTCTTCCGCATCAACAACAAGCCGGAACCATTCGTCAAGATTTTTATAGATTTTTTCTCCGAGTAACTTCCTGTTTAAAGCAGGTGCTCTTCTCGTTACATTCAGGCCTCCGGGAAGTATTCCCTCTTTATTCACTCCTTTATAGATGCATTCTTTAATTTGCTGCCAGATGTAAAGTGCTTCCTTTTCTGTTTCCTGCCTAGTTCTCCAGCTTTCTTCATTCAAAAAGACAAGATCGGAAAATCTTTTCAGTCCGAGCTTTTCACAATAATACAGAACATCTTTCCCGTGATGACACGGATATAATGTACGGATACAATTTTCGTCCACAGAAATTTCTTCTTTGGTAGCTACAAATCCGCCTCCGACAGAATAATAATCCTGAATTAATTCTTTTCCATCTTCAAAAACAGCCCGGAAAATCATTCCGTTTGGATGAAAATCCAGAGATTTTTCTTTGTTTAAAATCAAATGATATCCGTAAATGAATGGAATTAAATTTTCTCCACCAAGATGAATGGTTTTGGAAGATTTAATATGCTCTACCTTTTCGTCGATAAGGCTGGTATTAATGGTTTTAAATTTTTCACCGGCAAGCCCTAACATTCCGGCAATATCAGTTCCGTGCCCGATTCCTGTTTTGGCAAGTGACCCGAAAAATTCAACAAAAACTTCTTTTACATCATGAATGGAAAAATCTCTTCGGATCAGGTCCAGAAACAATTCTGCAGCGTTCCAAGGTCCCATAGTGTGAGAGCTTGAAGGGCCGATTCCAACTTTTATAATTTCAAAAACGGAGATGGATTGCATAATCAGGTTTTAATACTTTTCTGAAAATTATTAAGATCTCAAATATACTTTATTTATCAGAAGAAAAAACTTTTTTCAGAATTTCCGAAACTTCCCTGCTTTTGGTAACGGGGAAAAGGTGTGTCCCACCTTTTATTACATAATCGGGGTTTGAATATTTTAAAGGGAAAACAATATCTTTATCTCCCAAAATCTGAATAACATCAGGGTTTTCTTCAAATTTCCATTCGGAAACTTTTTCTATGGACCATTTTAAATAATATGGATCGCGGACACGAAAATACTCCATGATTTTTGGATTTTTCTGATCAAATAATTTTCGAAAAAAAGAATAGGCAACGGCTGATTTCTCGTTGAATATCTTTTCGGGAATAATTTTGGGAATACCGGTAATTTCTCCGGCCTTGATGAGACGTGATTTTTCTTTGTCAGATTTTATGCTTCCCAGAATAACGACTTTTTCAGCTTTTTTCAGCTTATTGATTTCCTGAACCATAATTCCTCCAAAAGAGTATCCCAAGAGAGAAAAAGGCTCAGAATTATCAATCTTTTCTGCCATTCTCTCTACATATTTTCCAAATTTTTCCTGACGTTCCGGAATGAGCCAGTTCAAAAAAATAATTTCTGTTCCGGTACTGAATTCAATTTTCTCAAGCACTTTGTAATCTGCGCCCAATCCGCTTATGATATACAGCTTCATGTAATTTTATATTTGTGTCACCTTTCGGTTTTCAATATTCAAAAATAAAAAAAGGACAGATAATTCTGCCCTTCTTTTGTGTATTTTTAATACTAAATTATTTTGCGGTAAGGCTGATCTGCAAGTCAACTTCGTCTTTTACCACTACATCTTTCATTGAAGATTTGTAAGCAATGTCGAATTTTTGTCTGTCAAAGCTGAATTTGTCAGAATTAATGGTTACAACACCATCTTTAATTGTTACTTGCGCAGGGAAAGAAACAGCTGCTGTTTTTCCTTTTGCAGTAAGGTTTCCGTTGATGATATAATTGTATTTTTTGTCGCTGTTTTTCTTCAGAGAAGTGATTTTGTATGTTGCTGTTGGAAATTTATCTGTTTCAAAGAAATCTCCGTTTTTAAGGTGCCCATTCAGTTTTTCCTGATATTCTCCGGATAAATCTGTTGCGTTGATAGAATTCATATCAAGGATGAATGTTCCTGCTGCGATCTGGTTTCCTTTAAGAACAATACTTCCTGATTTCAAAGTGATGGTTCCGTCATGAGAAGAAGCTTCTGTTTTTGCTACTTTATATCCCCACCAGTGAATGTTTGAGGTAACAACTTTTTTCACTTGTGCGAAGCTCAATCCGCTTACTAATACTAAAGCTAATGCTAATTTTTTCATTGATATATATTTAATTGAAATTTTTCTTCTGCAAAAATATAGGTTCCCTTTTCAATAAGTATTGATGTAGGTCAATAAATTTTCAAAAAAACGATGCATCAAAAATCAGACCTTTTAAAATAAAAAGAACTCTCAAAAGAGAGTTCCTATTTTTTAGCTTTCAATAAAAGCTCCGTATTGTGCAGCGCCTTCAAGAATACCGTTATCATTTCTTACAATATAGATCGGGATATCTTTCAGTAGATGTTCCATTTTGTCCGAAATTTTGAAATCTTTGTAGAATTTATCTTTTCCTACAAGTTCAAAAATTCTTGACGGGATCTCTCCAGTGATAATCAAAGCTCCAATAGCTTTAAGCTTGAGTACAAGATTATTGGCTTCTCTTGCCAGAAATTCTGCATACATTTCTATCGTGAGATTTACGAGGCGGGAATCTTTCCTTTTCCCGACTTCGGCAATGACGTCAAGAAAATCTTCATTCTGAATTCTTTCTTTGAGTTCTGCATCTTCTGTATGTCTTCCGACATCTCTAAGAAAGCGGTAAATATTATATAATCCTTCCTTAGAAAGTACATTTTCCCAGGTTACGATTCCGTAAATTTCATTTAAGAAATGATAAAATTCTACCTCAAAATCATTTCTCGGAGAAAATTCTGTATGTCCGCCTTCTGTTGCAAAAGGACGCAGGCTTTCACCATCCCAAAACATTCCGGCCTCACCGAGACCGTTTCCGGGAGCGAGAACGGCAACATTTCCTTTCATTTTATTTTCAGAAGTATGGAGAATTTCCAGCTGATCCGGATTAAATTCCATAAAACTGTAAGAGGTTGCTTCCAGATCATTGATTAAAAATACTTTCTGGATATTCAAATCCGTTTTAAGTGTTTCTGCATCTAATGGCCAAGGAAGATTTGTGGTTTCTACTCTTCCGTTGATCACAGGACCTGGAACCGCAATAGAAATTCTTTTGATATCCTGAACATTCTCTTCAATCGAGAAAATTTTCACAATTTCAGAAAATGATGAGAAGTCTTTTGTGGAATATTCTTTTTTGCTGAGTATTTGAAGATTTTCATTGGCACATTCAAAAAGTGCAATTGTGCTTTTGCTGTTTCGCAAATCTGCTACCAAAAAATGGTAGTCTGCACATCCTTCGGCATTTTTTCCCGGTGAGTATAATGGAAAATTAAGTTTAGTATCCATATCAAAATGTTTGTATCCAAATATAACAAAAGATTTGTACGCAATAAAAAAAACCTTTTCAAAATTTCGAAAAGGTTTTATAAGATTAATTAATGATATTATTTTCCTAAAGGAATATTGTAAGAAACACCTACACCAAGACTTCCGGCGTTATAATCCTGATTTCCGATCTGGCCTTTATCTCCTGTGAATACCTTTTGGTATTGTACTGCAAAATTCCAGTCCTGGTTATGATATCCGATTTCAGGCTTAATATAAAAACCTCCATCAGGACGATCTACTGCGCTATTGGCTGCAACTTTATCATCTCCTACGATAAATCCGTAACCGATATCAGTTCCTAAATAAAAGCCGGTCTGTTTCGGATATACTCTGATTAATGCTGCTACAGGAACAACTCCGAAGTCATTATTTTCCAGATTGTTGTTGTCTTTTCCAAAATAATGGGTGTACCCTGTCGCAATACCTAAACCAAATCCGGGTGTTACCAGATTTTGATAGGCTACGTCAATACCTGCTGCGGCTGAAGCATTTTCGGCAGGAACTGCCAATCCAACATTTGCTCCTACTTTAAGCATGTTTCTCATATCGGAACTTTGTGCACTTAACAAACCTGCTGTCATCATTCCTGCTGCAAAAATTGCTTTTTTCACTGTGTTCATAATTTCTAATTTTAAAATTTACAGAGGGAAAATTGGAAAAATCGTGCCAAATAGCAGTGCAGGTAACAGCAATTTCAATTGCACTATGTTCAGAATATTGATTTTCAAATAATTAAAATTTATTTTTTTTAAACAATCATTTAAATTCTATAACAAAATCCAGAAAATGTAAAATTGTTGCAACAAAAAAGGAAACTTTTCAGTTTCCTTTTATTATAAATTTTCTAGTTTTTCTTTTAAGTCTGCCCAACCGCCGCCATTATAGCCATCATGTAAACCTTCAGAATTCAGATAATCCAAAGCTTTTCCGCTTCTGTTTCCGCTTCTGCAAAAAAGAACAACAGGTTTTTCGATTGCCAGAATTTCTTCTTTACGTTCTTCCACTTCTCCCAACGGAATATTTTGAGCTCCTTCAATTTGACCATCCACTTCAAGTTCTAAAGGTTCACGAACGTCGATCAGATGGTAATTCCCATTTCTTAAAACTTCTTCTAATGCCATAATTTGATTTGTATTTGATTTCTAATTAGATTAAACCTTTTTGCAGGCCAAAACAAATTTATAAAATAATGTTAGTTTTGCAATGATTTTATGACTTCATCTCCCGAAAAATATTCAAAATTAATCAAATCCAAAGCTGCAAAATTCGGTTTTGAAAGCTGTGGTATTTCCAGGGCTGGTTTTCTGGAAGATGACGCACGGTTTCTTGAAAGCTGGCTCAGCCAAAATTATCATGGGGAAATGAATTACATGGAAAATCATTTTGATAAAAGGCTTAATCCTACTTTATTGGTTGAAGGGTCAAAATCGGTGGTTTCTCTGATGTACAACTATTTTCCGGAGGAAGAAATTCCGGGAATTGATAACCTTAAAATTTCAAAATATGCTTACGGAGAAGACTATCATGA
>DAMDNI010000045.1:5266-16478 GCA_032083825.1 Bergeyella sp.
AAAGAAATTCTTCGGGAAATGGTTTCGGAGCTTCAGGAAGAAATTGGTGATTTTCATTTCAGGATTTTTGTAGATTCTGCACCCGTTCTGGAAAGAAGCTGGGCAAAAAAATCAGGCTTGGGCTGGATAGGTAAAAATGCAAACCTGATTTCAAAAAAGCGAGGGTCATTTTTCTTTCTTGCTGAAATTATCTGCGATCTCGAACTGATTGAAGATCATGAAACTACCGATCATTGCGGAACCTGCAGGAAATGCATCGACGCCTGTCCTACCAATGCGATTGTTTCAGATAAAATAATCGACGGCAGCAAATGTATCTCCTACGCTACAATTGAGCTTAAAAACGAAATTCCTGATTATTTTAATGACAAACTTGAAAACTGGATTTTTGGCTGTGACGTTTGTCAGGATGTTTGTCCGTGGAATCGCTTTTCGATTCCGCATCAACAGCAAAAATTCAAACCTAATGATTCCCTTAAAAATTTTCGGAAAAATGAATGGCAGGAAATTACTCAGGAAATTTTCTCTGAAATTTTCTGTAAATCTCCTGTAAAAAGAACAAAATTCTCAGGGTTAAAAAGGAATATTGAAATGTTTGGAAAAAATCTCTAATCTATCTATAAATCTCCACCGTGATTTTCCAGCTGGCCTTCCCATTTCGAAACGGCTGAAGTTGCCAGAGCATTTCCCAGAACATTCGTCATACTTCTTCCCATATCACAAAAGTGATCAATTGGCAGAATCAGCGCAATCCCTTCAACCGGAATATCAAACATTCCGCAGGCTGCTACAATAATGACCAAACTTGCTCTCGGAACTCCGGCAATTCCTTTTGATGTAAGCATTAAAACTAACAACATGGTGATCTGCTGGCCAATGGACATCTCAATTCCGTAAATCTGAGCAATAAAAATGGAGGCAAATGTCATATACATCATGCTTCCATCAAGATTAAAAGAATATCCTAATGGTAAAATGAAAGAAACAATCCTATTGTTACAGCCAAATCTTTCCAGCTCTTCCACTAGTTTTGGGAAAACAGCTTCCGAACTTGTTGTAGAAAATGCGATCAATAAAGGCTCTTTAATTCTTTTTAACAGTTCAAATAGACGGTTTCCTAAGATTAAATAACCTACAATACATAAAACCAGCCATAAAATTCCCAAGGCAAAAAAGAAATCCCTGAGATAAATTGCGTATACTTTGAAAATTTCAAAACCGTTGGTTGCAACTACAGCAGCAATCGCTCCGAAAACTCCAAGCGGAGCTACCCACATAATATACCCAACCATTTTCAGAATGGCATGAGCACAGATATCAAAAGCTTTGAGAACAGGTTTTGTATATTCTTCACCCATATTAGCCAAAGCAACACCAAACATCACCGCGAATACAACAATCTGCAATACTTCATTCGACGCAAAAGCTTCGAAGAGACTTTTCGGAATAATATGTTTAACAAAATCTTCAAGCGAAAACCCTTTTGAATTTGAAACAATCTCATTTGCTGAAGAAGGATCCTGAATCGGTAATTTGGTTACATGTCCAGGTTCCAGCCAATTTACTAATACCAAACCAATGAGCAACGAAACTAAAGAAGCCGTAATAAACCATAACATCGCTTTTGTGCCCACTCTTCCTATCATCTTGACATCGCTCATTTTTGCAATTCCTACCACCAAAGTAGTGAAAACCAAAGGCGCAATAATCATCTGAACTAGACGTATGAAAACGGTTCCGAGAAGTTTAATATTTTTTGAAAAACTTTCGGTAGAATCAGGATATTGCAAATGCACAATGCCTCCCGCAACAATTCCTAAAACCAATGCAATAATAATTGTGATAAATAGCTTGTTCTGCCCTTTCATATCGTTTCGTGTATTTTACAAATATATGTTTTTTCAGAAAATTTTCCGGAATTACTTTTCGGACAAGGGATTGTAATGGAAATCCTTTTCTGAGTTTCGGCGGCTTCGCCGCCGAAACTCAGAAAAGATTGAAATGGAAAGCGCGGTTCCGGCAGAATTTTCAGGGAACCTTGCAAGGAAATTCTGCCGGAATGTCCAAAAATAAAAAACCTCTGAAAGTCAGAGGTTTGAAAATATTATTTGAGAGCGAATTAAGCTTTTAAATATCTTGAATAAGCATATCCTTCTTCTCCATCGGCAGTTTTAATTTTCCACCAATCGTCTGAAGATTGTTCTACTAAAGTTACAGTTTCTCCTTTTGCAGCTTTTCCTACAACAGAAGCTTCTGTTGAAGGCTCTTGTCTGATATTAAGATTTGACTCTTCTGTTGCAACGACTAAGGAAGCTCCCGCAGCCAAACCTGAAACCTGAACATCAATGTTGATATCAGAAGCAGAATATGTCGGATCAATAGCTCCTAAAGCATTCCAAACTGCATCTTTCGTTGCTGTATTAGAAGCAGCTCCGGAAACGTAAAGAATACCATCCTGTTCTGTTACCTGAAGATTTGAAACTCCTGCCGATTGCGCTGCAGCAACTACGCTTGCATATTTATCTTGTAATGTACTCATTTTTATTATTTTACAGTATAGTTATAATTTACTTTTCCTACTTTCAAAGCATCTACTGATTCTTTGATTTTTCTAGCCTGTGTAGAAGATACATTACCAGTAAGAGTAAGCTCTCCGTTTACAACTTCAACTTTTACCGAAGGAAAATCCTTCAAAGCATCAGTTACTTTTTGCTGAACCGCAGGATCTACAGCAGAAGTTGTAGCTACAACCGGTGCTGGAGCTTCTACTTTTGCCATATCCATTACTTCTTTCACACCTTCAATCGCTTTAATGGAAGCAATTGCAGCATCTTTTTCTTCTTGTGTTGCAAAAGTTCCGCTAAGATGAGCAACTCCTTCTTTCACTTCTACAGAAGCTGTGGGATTTGTAGTAACTACAGCAGTAGCTTTAGCCTGTAAGTCTGCATCAGACACTTTTTTCTTACACGAAACCGCTCCGAAAGACACCATTAGTGCCAAAGCAGCCATTGCAATTGTTTTTTTCATAGTAGAATAATTTAATTAAATTTTAAGTTAGTATTCTCAAATTTAATAATAAAAAATATACCGAATTATTAATTAATGATAAAATTTTCTTAATTTTTTTGCAAACATTTCTATTTCAACTGGTTAATTTTCGATAAAACTAATCTTTCGAAACAATTGTACGGAACGTTAAATTGATACGCGGCGAAAGCACCTTTTTGGTAGGCGGCAAGCGGTGAAGCCAGAAGGTCTGTGTTTCATCTTTCATAATAAGAAGGCTGCCATTTTCTAAGTATATATCTACTTTCTCTTTTGAGTTTTTATGCTTAAAGGAAAATTTTCTTTCAGCTCCAAAAGTAACAGAAGCAATGGCTCCGTTTTTCTTGAGATCTTTTTCTCCATCACTGTGATAGGCCATACCTTCGCTTCCGTCGTGGTAAAGATTGAGTAAACATGAATTAAACTTTTCTCCCGAAATTTTTTCTACCTTTTTTTTCAGATTAAGAAGTTCTGGTGTCCAGATATCAGCGTGTTTTGTTCTTCCGGAATACGTATATTCAAACGGTTTTTCGCCAAACCAAGCTACCTTCCTTCTGGTTTCGATAAGCTTTCCGAAAATAACAGCTTCATCATGTTTCCACGGAATTTCTTTGAATAAATATTGATAATAAAAATCTGCTTCTTCACCATTAAAAATCTTCCCGTAATAATTAACGGTTCCGTCTTTTGGAAGGAGGTTTTCAGAAGGATCATGGTTATTTTCAAAAAGAGATGAGATCATTGGATAAAATTAATGAAATGTAAATAAAAGGAAAACCGAAAAATGAACAGTCATTTTTTTTAATTGACGTACTTTTGTAAAAAATTTAGAAAAATGCCTTTAAAAGCTGTGTTGTTTGATATGGATGGTGTAATTGTGGATACGGAGCCACTTCACAGAAAAGCCTATTTTAAAACTTTTAATGATCTCGGAATCATTGTTTCGGAAGAATTTTATTCGACTTTTACCGGAAATTCTACCCAAAAAGTCTGCGAAAAATTGATTGAGCATTTTAATCTGAAGATGACATGGCAGGAACTTGCGGAAATTAAACGAAAATATTTTAAAGTTCTTTTCGATACAGATCCGGATTTTGATTTGCTTCCCGGCGTAAAGGATTTAATTATTCATTATTTTGAGAATGATGTTACCTTAATTTTGGCTTCCTCAGCACACATCAATACAATTAACTGGGTTTTTGAAAAATTTGATCTTGAAAAATATTTTTCCGGAAAAATAAGCGGTGCTTTATTGGAAGAATCAAAACCTCATCCCGAGATTTTTATCCGTGCTGCAGAAATGGCTGGAGAAGACAAAAAAAATTGCATGGTCATAGAAGATTCTACCAACGGAATTCTTGCGGCTTATCGTGCTGAAATTTTTTGTGCGGCATATAAAAGTGAACATTCCGAATTGCAGGATTATAGTCTTGCGAATATTCTGGTTTCTGAATTTAGCGATTTAAAACTGGATAAACTAGAATCTTATTTTCAATAAAAAATGCCGGCTAATCCGGCATTTTTCTTTATTATTTAATTTTATCTTTAGTATCCTGAATCTGATGACACTTCTTTTCCTGCCAATGCTTTTGCAGAAGAAGTCCCGATTCTTTTGACACCAAGAGCAATCATATCAAGCGCTTCTTGTGGAGTTCTTACACCTCCTGCCGCTTTTACAGGCAATTTTCCTGAATTGGCAAGCATGATTTTGATAGCTTCCGGAGTAGCACCGTTAGGTTTTCCTCCTTCTGTTTTATAAAATCCTGTGGAAGATTTCACAAAAACCTGTGATTCTTTTTCAGCAAAATTATCTTCTGTCCAGTCTCTTATCAATGATGTAATTTCTGCAATCTGATCGTCATTTAATGCAGCAACCTCAATGATCCATTTTGCTGGTTTGCCATTATTTAAAGCTAAAGTTGTACAGGAAATGAACTCATTTTTAACATAATCTGTTTCTCCTCTTTTAAACGCTTCAAAATTAATAACAAAATCCAATTCGTCAACTCCGTCTTCGATTGCTTTTTGAGCTTCTTTCAGTTTTTCTTCAACAGAATACGTGCCTTCATGAAAACCGATGACAGTTCCCACTTTCACGCCAGAATTCTTATCTGTAATATAATCTTTGATTTCTTTAACAAAATCAGGTCTTATCATTACTTCATAAAAGCCCTCAGAAATAGCTTCATCAACCAATTCATAGACTTTCTGCTTTGTTTCTTCATCTGAAAGCCCTGATTGTGCGGAAGTTTTAAGATAGGTAGAATCAAGATAGTTTTTTACATCAATCATATTTTTTAAACTTTTAATTGTCTGCTAATGCTCTGCTCCAAAGAAATGAAGGTTTCTGTTCTGGTAACGCCTTTCAACTTCTGAATTTTGTTAAGAATCTTCATCAGATGATCGTTGTCTTTGCATAAAACTTTCAGGAAAATCGTATAATTTCCTGTGGTATAATGTGCTTCTACCACTTCGTTTACTTCTTTTAATGCTTTGACAGCGTCCTGATAATGGCTAGGCTGTTCCAGAAAAACTCCGATATAAGATACTACTTTGTATCCTATTTTCCGCGGGTTAAGGAATGAGATTGAATTTTCAATGATTCCCGCCTGCTCCAGCTTTTTAATTCTCTGGTGAACTGCTGTTGTAGAAATTCCTACATTTTTTGAGATAAGCGCAAGTGATGATTTTGCATTATCCATGAGCATATAGATAATATCCTTATCTATCTCATCAAGATAATAGCCTACGTTGGTTTCCGTTTTCATAATTTTCTCTTCTATTTTTTCAATTGTTGTTTGTATTAATTTCAAATTCAGTAATTACCGGGAAATGATCGCTGTAACCTCCGATATATCGGGTTCCTGCATAGGTTCTGAAAGGCCTTCCAACGAATTTTCTGTCCCAACTACTGATAGGTTCTACATTAAATACACTTGCGTTTTTAAATATAATTGAGAAATTTTGATTAAAAAAATGCTCCGATAATAAAATCTGGTCAAACAGCAGACCGATCTTATGATGAAACGTAGAAAAAATACTCTTGTTATACAAATCAATATACGGATTTGTTAAAATTTTATTAAAATTCTTATCAAAAGTTAAATTTTCTAAAATTTGCTCATCCGGGTTCGAATTAAAATCTCCCATCACCATTACAGCCTCTTTTTTTTCGTAAACTATTTTAGAAATTACCTCTCGTAATTCCCTTGTAATGTACTCTCTTTTAGGAAGATTGATATCTTTCTCCCTTTTCGAAGGCAAATGGAGAACAAATATATGGAAAAGTTTATTTCCATATAAAATCTTACAATGGAAAACATCCCGGGTAGTGTCATAATTTCCAGGATTGGCATCCACAATTTCGAAAAAAAAGGAAATAGGCTCGGAAGAAATAATTTCTATTTTACTCTTGTCATAAAGCAGAGCAACATCTACACCGCGCTCATCCATCGATTCATAATGGACGAAATCATAGCCTTCAAAAACTTCATTTTTAAGTAAATCTTTAAGAACTTCTTTCCCCTGAATTTCAGAAAGTCCAATGATACAAGGGATTTTGCCATATTTATCCCTTACAAGATCCGCAACATGAGATATTTTAAAAATCTTATTGAGATATCTTTTTTCGTTCCAGTTCCTCAGACCTGATTTTGTTGGATCTAAAAAATGTATTGGTTTAGAATCCGGCAAGAAGAGATTCTCTACGTTATAGAACATTACCAGCTCTCTCCCATTCGTTTCCTCCATACACTCACATTTCGATTCCTCAAAAATAAATGATTATTATTAATATCTACAAAATATCAGGTCTTTTCTTTCTGGTAATTTCCAGTGCCTGATCATACTGCCATTCTTCAATTTTGGCAAAATTGCCGCTCAGCAATACTTCGGGAACTTTTAAACCTTTATACTCTTCCGGCCTTGTATAAATTGGAGGAGAAAGAAGATTGTCCTGAAAACTATCTGTCAATGCGCTTGTTTCATCATTCAAAACTCCCGGAATCAGGCGAATGACAGCATCTGCCAAAACGCAAGCTGCAAGTTCTCCGCCGGTAAGCACATAATCTCCTATAGAAATTTCTTTTGTAATGTGCATATCACGAATTCTCTGATCTATGCCTTTATAATGCCCACACAGGAAAAGCAAATTTTGCTTTACAGAAAGAGTATTTGCCATTTTCTGATTCAGCGTTTCACCATCCGGAGTCAAATAAATGATCTCATCATAATTTCTTTGGGACTTTAATTCGGAAATGCATAAATCCAATGGCTCGACAGTCATCACCATTCCTGCATTTCCACCATATGCTTCGTCGTCTACTCGGCGATGTTTATTGTGAGCCCAGTTTCGCAGCTGATGAAAATGCACTTCGGCAATCTCTTTTTCCATTGCTCTTTTAAGGATTGAGGTCTTAAAAGGACTTTCCATCAGTTCAGGCAACACACTTATGATATCAATTCTCATTGTTCTGTTTTATTTTTTTTGTTCGGCAAAATAATAAGCCTTAATGAAGAATCTCCGTTGATATAACTCCACATCCAGTTAAAGAAAATAGCCAGCTTATTTCTCACGGAAAGGATCAGCATTAAATGCAGGAACATCCAAAAATACCATGCAAGCCATCCCTGAAAACGAAATTTGGGCAAATCTACAACTGCTCTGTGTTTTCCGATAGTTGCCATGCTTCCTTTGTCTTCATATTCATATTCTTTCCAGTCTTCCTTATTTTTTTTTAGGAAATTACTGGCCAGTGTTTTCCCTTGATTGATTGCTACGTTTGCAACCTGTGGATGCCCTTTTGGATATTTAGGAGTTTCCATATAGGCAATATCTCCGATTGCATAAATGTTTTCATAGCCTTTCACCCTGTTAAAACGATCGACAATGTAACGATTACGGTTCACTTTGTCTTCTGTAAGACCTTTGATAATGTTGCCTGTAACGCCAGCTGCCCAAATGACATTATTACTTGGAATACTTTCCCCACTTTTTAAGAAAACCTGGTCTCCGTCATAATCCACAACCATTTTGTCTCTCATAAATTCCACCCCGAACTGTTTCAGATAAATCTCTGCTTTTTCCTGGGCTTCAGGACTCATTACACTCAGCGGTTTTTCAGTTCCGCTTACAAGAATAATGCGAAGATCGTCGAAATTCATGTGCGGATAATCTTTAGGAAGAATTTCTTTTTTCATTTCAGCAAAAGCGCCTGCAAGTTCTACACCGGTTGGCCCGCTTCCTACGATTACAATATTCCAGTTTCCGTCGTCGGTTCTTTTTTTCTCGTTTATCAGCTTTTCAAAAGTAAGCAGAATATGATTCCGGATGCTGATTGCTTCTTGTGTATTTTTCATACCATGGGTAAGCTTTTCCATTTTTTCGTTTCCGAAAAAATTGGTTTTGCATCCTGTGGCAATTACTAATTTATCATAAGTAAAAGTCCCGTCATTGGTTGTAATTTTATTTTCTTCCGGAATGATAGATTCGACTTCTAAAAGTCTGAACTGCACATTCCTTGATTTCTGAAAAATTTTTCTGAATGGAAATGAAATGTTGGAAGGCTCGATCCTGCCACATGCCACCTGGTAAAAAAGAGGCTGAAACATGTGGTGGTTTACCTTATCAATCATGATTACTTTTTGTCCTGTTTTACCGCTGAGCCTTCTTGCAAAACGCAGTCCTGCAAAGCCTCCTCCTACAACTATGATTTTATCTCTCATGATATTTTTTCGAATTTAAAGTTCAAAAAAAAACCCTGAAAACTCAGGGTGTTATTTATTGTTTTATAATTTGTGTTACTTTCTGAGTATTGTCACTCAACGTATATTTCATCAGATACTTCCCGGGTTTGAGCTTATCAAGCCGGATCTCACCAGAATTCATATTCACATTTACCTCTGCAACCTGCATACCTAAAATAGAATAAAAAGCAACTGATTTGATTTTCAAAGATGCATCTTTCGATTTCACAATGATATAATCTTTAGCAGGATTCGGATAAGCTACCAAAACTCCGTCGTCAGATTTTTGTGAAGAATTCACGATCTCTCTTGAAGACTGGGCTTTCAGTGAAGAAAAACCAGAAAAAAGACCGATGAAAAATATAAATAATAAAACTCTTTTCATATAAATGGGATATAGCGCACTATAATTTAACAAAAATATTCAATCTAAAAATAATGTGCAAGTGTTTAATAATAAATTTAAAATTATTTTACATTATCCTTATTTCAAAATGTATTCCAAAGTATAATCATGAGACAATTTTTATTTCATATTCATTCTGTCAGCTTCGGCATGCAAAAAATATTTATCTTTGCGGACATGATTCTGCGCGGAGAAAATTTAATTAAAGAATACGGCCCGAAAAAAGTTGTAAAAGGCGTTTCTGTACAGGTACAGCAAGGAGAAATCGTAGGTTTGCTGGGACCAAACGGTGCCGGAAAAACCACTTCTTTCTACATGATTGTCGGATTGGTGAAGCCTACTTCAGGAAAAATTTTTCTGGATAATAAAGAAATTACCAACGATGCGATGTACAAACGTGCACAAAAAGGAATTGGATATCTTGCGCAGGAAGCTTCAGTTTTCCGTAAACTGACCGTTGAAGAAAATATTATGGGAGTTCTCCAGCTGACCAAACTTTCAAAACGTGAACAGCAGATCAAATGTGATGAACTGATAGAGGAATTTTCGCTTCAGCACGTCCGCAAAAACCGAGGAGATCTTCTTTCCGGAGGAGAAAGACGTAGAACGGAAATTGCCCGTTGTCTTGCTACAAGCCCAAATTTTATTCTTCTGGATGAGCCTTTTGCAGGAGTTGACCCGATTGCAGTTGAAGATATTCAGAAAATTGTAAGAAGTCTTGTTGATAAAAATATTGGTATTCTTATTACAGACCACAACGTTCAGCAAACTCTTGCCATTACGCATAAAACATACATCATGTTTGAAGGAAGAATTCTGAAAGAAGGTCTTCCGCATGATCTTGCCAATGACCCTCAGGTTCGTGAAGCTTATCTTGGTGAAAACTTTGTATATCAGGACATTCTGAATAAGCCAAAGAAAAGATCGTATGTCTATAATATCTGGGCAGGAAATTTTGGTTCAAAAACGCAATTTCAGGAGTTTGTGGACGAAAATTTTTCCGGGATCGATAATCTTCGCCTGATGTATGGCTTCGAAGACATCAGCTTTGCTTCTCTTGCCAATTCGGAAATCGAACATATTTTTAATGAAGTTGTTGATAAGAACGCAAATAATTCTTTTCTTTTCCAGAAGAAAGAAATCAATTCTGTTTCTACATTAGAACAAGTAGAAAACGAAGCCAAAGCAGCTTCCAAAAGCGAGCTGCATTATCTTACATCTTTTTCTTACGAAGGATAAATCGGTTTTTAATTTTATTTTTTCTATTTTTAATCTTCAATGTCACCTTACGTTGCTGATTGAGTTATGGCAAAACCTTTTAAAAGAGCTTTAAGCATATTCGGAATTTACAAACAATTGTCGCCGTTCATCAGGCCTTACAGAGGAATGATTTTCTGGACACTTTTATTGACTTTTCTCGGTGCATTAGCAGCACAGGTAAATCCGATTGTCCTGAAATATACCGTGGATGAAGTTTCAAAACTGACACATCTTCCGAACCCGATGTCAGCAGGAATTCATGTATTGATTCTTATTTCCGTTATTCTTTTAGGAAAAGAAATCGCCAATATTTTCATCAATTTCGGGCAGAAATTTTATGGTGAAAAAATCAGGATCAATGTAAGTTCTGTTCTCGCACAATCTGCAATTGACAAAATCCTGACTTATCGTGTTGCCTATTTCAATGATGAAAATCACGAATCAGGAAAATTACAAACTAGAATTGACCGCGGAATTGAGAGTTTGACCAAACTCGTTCAAAACTTTTTCATTGATATTTTGCCTTTATTTTCAAACGCAATTATCGCTTTGATAGTGATGTATATGCAGAATGTTTATGTTGGTCTGGTCTCAACGATTGTAGTTCCTATTTATTTCTATGTCAGCTCATTGCAGGCAAAAAAATTAGGCGGAGTCCGCAGAACTTTAAGAAACCAGCGTGAGCAGAAAACCTCAGGTTTATTAAATCTGATCAATTCCATTATGGTCATTAAAAGCTTTGTTCGGGAAAAATTT
>DAMDNI010000046.1:0-16226 GCA_032083825.1 Bergeyella sp.
TTGTTTCGAAATTGTTTTTTGTTGAATTTAAGATTATTTTAACCAATATTGATAACTATTTTACCTGATGATTCATTATTTTTGGAGAAATTTAAATTCAATAAAATGTCAAAAGTTACATTAAAAGGAAACGAAATAAACACTTCGGGAAGCCTTCCTGCAGTTGGAACTACCATTAAAAATTTTGAACTTGTGAATCAGGAACTGGCTTCCAAAACGCTTTCTGATTATGAAGGTAAGAAAAAAGTTTTCAATATTTTTCCGAGTATTGATACTGGCGTTTGCGCGGCATCAGCAAGAAAATTCAATGAGGAAGCATCAACCTTGGAAAACACAGTTGTCATAAATGTTTCCCGTGATTTGCCTTTTGCACTTGGAAGATTCTGTGCAGCTGAAGGTTTATCTCAGGTGGAAACACTATCTGACTTTAGAGGTAATTTTGGTGAAGAATTCGGAGTGACAATTACAGATTCCCCATTAAAAGGCTTGTTAAGCAGAGCCGTAATCGTTACTGATGAAAACAACAACGTGATTTATGAAGAACAAGTTCCTGAAATTACACAGGAACCAGATTATGCATCAGCCTTGAATGCATTAAAATAGAAAAATCAAATATTCTGAAAGCTTGCCGGAATATTTCCGGCAGGTTTTTTTTTAGTTTTAGCCAGAATAATTATACTACAACCTTTTCTTTAATTACTTAAACCAAAATATATGAAACGCTCAGGAACTGCAACATTACCATTACATTATGGAAAAGTTCCGCCTTGGCTTTATGAAAGGATGTCAATTCTCGGGCTATCTATTATTGAAGTAATTCTTGCAGACTACGGAAAAAATGAAGTATTGAAAAGACTTGCTGATCCTTTTTGGTTTCAGAGCTTCGGCGCAGTGATGGGGATGGATTGGCATTCTTCAGGAATTACAACTTCAGTCATGGGCGCATTGAAGAGAAGTATTAATCCGAATTCAAAAGAATTAGGAATTTATATCTGTGGTGGAAAAGGCAGGTTTTCTAAAGAAACACCGAACGAACTTCTCACGATTGCTGATAAAACAGGACTTAACGGAACTAACTTGGTACGCGCCAGCAAATTATCTGCTAAAGTGGATAATACAGCAATTCAGGATGGTTATCAGCTGTACCTTCATAATTTTATTGTATCTGATGAAGGAAACTGGTCGGTTGTACAGCAGGGAATGAACGATTCCGACGGAACCGCACGCCGTTACCACTGGCATTCTGAAAACCTGCAGTCTTTTGTGGAAGAACCGCATAAAGGAATTCAGGGGATCAATCGTGGAAAAATCTTGAATCTTACCGCTCACGAAGCGCAGCAAAGCAGGAAGGGGATTTTAGAAATTTCTCATACCAGTTCAGAAAAGATTATGCAAGATTTTGCTAATCTGATTCTGCCTTCTCATCATGATGTTCAGGCTTCGGATGTAGATCTCAAAAAGTTGGGAACACTCCTTTATATAACAAGAGAAACACAACCGGAAAATTTTGAAGAATTACTTTTATTAAAAGGAGTAGGGCCGAGAACTTTGCAGAGTCTGGCTTTGGTAAGCGAGGTGATTCACGGTGCGCCTTCAAGGTTTAAAGATCCTGCGAGGTTTTCCTTTGCGCATGGCGGAAAAGATGGGCATCCTTTTCCAGTTCCATTAAAAATTTATGACGAAACCATTGGAATACTGAAGAAAGGAATCGAAAAATCCAAATTGGGAAATTCTGATAAACTGGTTTCTATCAATAAGCTTCACGCTGTGATTTCTGAAGCTGAAAAAAATTTTGTTCCTGATTTTGATATTAATGATGTGATTGAGGAAGAACGCCAAAATTCATGGCGCTTTGGAGGAAAAACTGTAATGGGAGACACAAAACCTCCGGCAAAATCCAAATCTATACAGCTGTCCTTATTTTAGCAAAATTATTTTCAATTGCTAAAGTTTACATCAAAAATGACATCGTATTGAGATAAAATACTAACTTTAAAACCAATCATTCCTTCTTAAAAATCAAACCTTAAAACATATAAATATGCCTACTGTAAACATTTACTTAACTTTTGACGGACAGTGTGAAGAAGCTTTCCGCTTTTATGAGTCCGCTTTTGGAAAAGAAATCCCTTATATAGGGAAATTCGGCGATATGCCTCCACAAGAAGGAATGCCTCCTTTGTCAGAAGATGTTAAAAACAGGATTATGCATGTTTCACTTCCGATTTCTTCAGAAACCGTTTTAATGGGAAGCGACACAATGCCGGGAATGCACGAACTGAAAAAAGGTAACAATTACTCCGTTTCTATCAATACATTTTCGAGGGAAGAAGCTCAGAATTTATTCAAAAAACTTTCCGATGGAGGAAAAATCACAATGGAATTGCAGGATACATTTTGGGGCGCATATTTCGGAATGTGGGAAGACAAATTCGGAATTCAGTGGATGATAAATTATGATGATCCGGAAAAAACCCAGCCTCATTAAATTCAAAATAGCTTTATACTTTAAACCTTGTTGAATCAACAAGGTTTTTATTTTCTCAAAAACTTTGTATATTTTACAAAGATTTATAAAAACTCTGTAAATATATCAGACACAAATACTGTATATTTATAAAAACAAAAATTATGGAAATTATATCAATTGACATCACCATTCTGGAGCCTGTTAAAAAAGTCTGGAATTGTTATAATGATCCTCAGCACATTACAAAATGGAATTTTGCCCACGAAAGCTGGCAATGTCCAAAAGCTGAAAACAATTTGCAGGTCGGTGGAATTTTAAAAACAAGAATGGAAGCCAAAGACGGCAGTTTTGGTTTTGATTTTGTGGCCATTTATGATGAGATCATTCCGTATCAAAAAATCAAATATCATTTGGAAGACGGGCGCAATGTTGAAATCCTTTTTCATGAAATTGACGCATCAACCACAAAAGTAGACATCCATTTCGATCCTGAGAAAGAAAACTCGCGTGAAATGCAAAGAGAAGGCTGGTATGCTATTCTCAATAATTTTCATAAATATGTAGAAAACCATTAATATGGAAAACTCTGTACATCAGTATATTTCTCAATTCCCGGCTCATGTTCAGGAAATTTTACAAACAATACGGAAGCTGATTTTAAATGAAGTTCCTGATGCCCATGAGAAAATCTCCTACGCAATTCCCGGATATTATTACGAAAAAAAGCCAATGGTTTACTTTGCAGCATTCAAAAATCATATCGGGTTTTATGCAACACCAGAAATTCATGAAGAACTGAAGGAAAAACTAAAAATATACAAACAGGGAAAAGGTTCTGTACAATTTCCTCTGAAAAATGATATTCCTTATGATCTCATTAAAGAAATGGTAAAACTAAAAAAACAACAAATCATACAATCTCAACCTTAATCCAATTCTAAAAAAAATGAACAATAACCTATTTCCCTGCCTCTGGTTCGACGGAAATGGAAAAGAAGCAGCCGAATTCTATTCCAAAACCTTCGACGGAGAAATAACCGTAGAAAATCCGATGGTTCTGAATATAGAACTTTTCGGGCAAAAAGTGATGCTTCTAAATGCAGGTCCGCATTTTCAGAAAAATCCTTCAATTTCTTTAATGATTATCTGTCATTCCCAGGAAGAAATTCAAAAATATTGGGAAGCACTTTCACAGGAAGGCACTGCTTTAATGCCTTTGGACTCTTATCCTTTTGCTGAAAAATACGGCTGGATTCAGGATAGATTCGGAACATCATGGCAGCTCTATTTGGGTGATGTTCCCAAAGATTCCCAAAGAGTGATCCCTACGATCATCTTTATCAATGCTAATAAAGGAAAAGCAAAACAGGCAATGGATTTTTATACTCAGATTTTTCCCAATTCTGAAATAAATGAAGTGATGAATTATGGTGAAAACAACGACGCCAATGAAAATGCAGAAAACATTGCCCACGCAGAATTCACCCTCGACCATTACAGATTTGGCTGTATGGATTCTTCTTGGGATCATCAATTCGATCTGAATGAAGGTATTTCTATTGTCGTAATGACAGATAACCAAACGCAAACCGATTTTCTATGGAATTCGCTTATAGAAAACGGCGGATCCGAAAGTATGTGCGGCTGGCTCAAAGACCAGTTTGGAGTAAGCTGGCAAATTGTACCAAAAAGGTTACTTGAGCTGGGCGTTTTCGCTGATGATCCGGTAAAAGGTCAAAAAGTATTTCAAGCAATGATGAAAATGCAAAAAATAGACATTGCAGAAATCGAACGCGCTTATCAATCTTAAATTTCATTCTAAATTTCAATATAATGGAAACTTTATCTTACGAAATAGAAATAAATGCTCCCAAAGACAAAATTTGGGATGTACTTTGGAATCCTGCAACTTACAGCAAATGGACTCAGTTTTTCAGCCCGGATTCAATAATGAAGACTGATTGGGAAATTCATGGAAAAACATACTTCCTCGATAATAAAACAGGAAACGGAATGGTTTCCACAATTGAATCTCTTGACGAGCCTAACGAAATTGTCTTCAAACATCTCGGAATGATAGAAAACGGAGTAGAAGACACTCAAAGCAAAGAAGTAATGGAGTGGAGCGGGGCTTATGAAAAATATTTTTTAATCTCTCTGGATAATGGAAAAGTAAAACTTCAGACAGAAACTCAGGTTGACAACCAATGGAAAGAACACATCGATCATGGCTTTATCAAGGGATTGGAAATTATAAAACAACTTTCCGAAGCATAAAAATTTGAATCTAATGTTTTTTATTAACGCGCTTTTCAGTGCGTTTTTTTATTTATAAAACATCTTCATTCTCAGCTTTTTGTGTAAAAGGTTTAAATTTAATCATAAAAAGTATACATAAAAGCAAACCTCCAAACGAAAGAAAAGCACCAACCAAAGATGGATATTGATAACCATAACCTTTCATTAACGGTATCCCGCCAAGATAAGCGCCGACAGAATTAGCAATATTGAAGGCCGCCTGCATAAAAGCTGCACCCAGCATTTCCGATTTCTTTGCAGCACGAATCATGATGATATTAATCGGCGAACCAACCGACATCGACAAAATTCCGCACACGAAAGTCAGGATTAATGACGATATTTTGTTTTCAGAAAAGAAAAATACAAGCAGTAAAACAATAACAAAAACTCCAAACAAAATTGCAGAAGCCAATGCAGGACGCATTTTATCCGCCATCCAGCCTCCGAGAAAATTACCAATCAGCATTCCGAATCCCGCAAGAATCATGATAGATGGAATCATGGAAGTCTCAAACCTTGACACTTCCGTCATTAAAGGCGTAATGTAACTGAACCAAGCAAAAAGACCTCCAAAACCGATAGCAACGATGAAAATGATGTAAAGGGCAACTGGCGTTTTAAAAAATTTCAGGTCTTCCAGAATATTTCCTTCGCTGATTGAAGGGATTTTAGGCAAAAGGTTATAAAGTGAAATAATAGTTGCAACTCCCAATAATGAGACAATTCCGAAAGCAAATCTCCATGAAAATTCGTGCCCGATGAATGTAACCAAAGGAACCATTGCAAGATTGGCAACTGTAAGCCCTGCAAACATTACCGAAATTGCTTGTGCCTGTTTGTTTTGAGGAGCGAGATTTTTAGCAACCACAGCACCAACTCCGAAAAAAGCGCCATGCGGAAGCCCAGAAAAAAATCTTGCGACTAAAAATGTATTGTAATCCGGCATTAAAGCAGACAATCCGTTGAAAACCGCAAAAACAATCATCAATGTCATTAATATTTTTTTCGGCGGAAATTTAGAAGAAAAAGCCACTAAAAGCGGAGCACCGATTACAACTCCCATTGCATACGCCGAAATGAAATGTCCTGCCTGCGGAATAGAAACGTTAAGAGTTTTTGCAATGTCAGGAAGAAGCCCCATTACAACAAATTCTGTTGTTCCGATCGCCAAACCTCCCATTGCTAATGGAATTATTTTTTTAATCATCTGTAACCTTGAGAAAATAAAAAAGAAGGTGCAAAATTAAATAAAATATTTTTCAGAGAAGTTGTAAATGATGCTGTGTATGTTAAATTTAGTTCACATTCAAAGTTTTTGCTGCAGGAATTTTTTGAGATACAAAGCATTTTCTATGGCTGCATTTCCCCAAGTATTATTAAAATAAATAAATGCTTTTTTATCCGTTCCCAGTATCTTTTGTGCAAGATTGTTTAAAAATTCTTCTGAATAGGGTGATTGATAAAGTATTGGTTTCCCGTGAAGACGGTAATACAAAATATCCGGATGAGTAATGATCACATCTTCAGGCAATTTGCCCGGAAAGCTTGTGCCGCAGAAAATCCAATTTTCTTTTTCAAAAATGCTTAAAATTTCTTCATCCCACCATGAATGATGGCGGAATTCAACTGCAATTAAGGAATCTTTGGGAAGATTATTTACAAGCCATTTGATATTTTCCGCAGAATTATTGAACCACGGAGGAAACTGGAAAAGAAAACCTGCCAGCTTTTTCTTTAAATTATTGCTGATATGGGTGCAGAAACCATTTATTTCATCTTGTTGGTTTTCAAATACTTTTTGATGTGAAATTGTTTTTGGAATTTTTATAAAAAACCTAAAATCATCCGGTGTTTGTTCGTACCAGTTTTGAAGAGTTTTTGCTGTTGGTTTCCTGTAAAATGTACTGTTGATTTCTACCGTTTCAAACACTTGCGAATACAGTTTTAGAAAATCCTTATTTCGAGATTCTACAGGATAAAACGAACCTTTCCAGTCTGCATTATAAAATCCCGAACAACCGATATGGAGTTTCTGAGAAGTCATTTTATTCAAGATTTTAATTGAGCTTTATTTAGTCGGAGAGAATTCAGAATTACAGACACAGAACTAAAGCTCATTGCAGCAGCTGCAATCATCGGGCTTAAAAGGATTCCGAAAAAAGGGTAGAGTAAGCCTGCCGCCAAAGGAATTCCTAACGTATTGTAAATGAAAGCAAAAAACAGGTTTTCCTTAATATTTTTCAATAGTTTTTCACTTAAGATCTTCGCTTTTGCCACGCCGAGAATATCGCCTTTCAGCAAAGTAATTTCAGCGCTTTCGATTGCAGCATCAGTTCCGGTTCCCATTGCAATTCCTATGTCAGATTGCGCTAAAGCCGGCGCATCATTGATTCCGTCTCCTGTCATCCCTACGATTTTCCCCTGGCTTTGTAGTTTTTTGATTTCCTGCATTTTATCTTCGGGAAGACAATTAGCTTTGTAATGTTTAATTCCCAGCTTATCGGCAACAGCTTTTGCTGTATGCTCATTATCTCCGGTCATCATAATAACTTCAATATTCTGATTTTGAATAAATTGAACGGCTTGTTTTGAAGTTGATTTTATCTTATCCGAAAAGCTCAAAAATCCCAAAATTTTTCCTGATTTTGTGAGATATGAAATGGTTTTTGCCTCATCCTGATCTTGAATAACTTTTCGTTTTAGTATTTCAGGAATATCAATGTTGAAATGCTTCAAAAGAGCTTCATTTCCGAGTAAAATTTCATCATTATTAATATTTCCTCTGACACCTTTCCCGGAAATATTTTCAAAACTTTCTACTTTCTCAAATTCTAAATTTTCAATTTTAAATGTATCCAAAACAGCACTAGAAAGCGGATGTTCAGAATTTTGATTCAATGAGGCAGCTAGTTTCAGAATTTCTGTTTTATCTGAATTTGCGAGTGTTTCTATCTTATCAAGGCTTGGTTTTCCTTCGGTAAGCGTTCCTGTTTTATCTGTGATCAGAACATTTATTTTATGCATCTGCTCTAAAGCTTCTGCATTTTTGATCAGGATTCCGTTTTGTGCGCCTTTGCCAATTCCGACCATCAGGCTCATTGGTGTTGCTAAGCCTAATGCGCACGGACAGGCAACAATCAGAACAGCTACCGCATTTACAAATGCATAAATCAGCCTGTTTTCTCCACCGAAAATATACCATAAGGCAAAAGTCAAAATAGAAATTCCCACAACGGTAGGAACAAATATTTTTGAAATTTTGTCCGCCAATTTCTGAATCGGAGCTTTGCTTCGGCTGGCTTCATTGACCATTTTAATAATCTGTGAAAGTAATGTTTCGTCGCCTACTTTCTCCGCTGTCATCAGGAAAGTTCCGTTTTCGTTGATGGTTCCTGAAGTTACTTTATCACCGGATTTTTTCTCAACAGGAATGGGTTCACCTGTAATCATAGATTCATCGATATTAGAATTTCCTTCAAAAATTTTTCCGTCAACAGGGATTTTTTCCCCAGGTTTTACTCTTAAAATATTTCCGGTTTTTATTTCACTTAGAGACACTTTTTTCTCATTCCCATCAATGATGAGATTGGCTGTATCTGGCGAAAGATTCATCAAAGCTTCAATGGCTTTTCCGGTTTTCATATGTGCTCTGGCTTCCATCATCTGTCCCATAATAACTAATGTTAAAATCACGCAGACCGATTCAAAATAAAGCGGAATCTCACCTTCATGAGACAATTCGTGAGGCAAAATATGCGGAAAAAACAAAGCTGTCAAACTAAAAATGAATGCTGCGGCAACGCCTAAAGCAATCAGCGAAAACATATTGAGATTCCAGGTTTTAAAAGAAATCCAACCCCGCTTTATCACAAACCAGCCGGCATAAAAGAGAACAGGTAAGGTTAAAATCAATTCCAAAATCCCCTGAAGCTGATGAGAAAATGGCCATTTGATGAACATTCCTCCCATAGAAAGAGCAAAGACAGGAACTGAAAATCCTAAAGCTGTCCAGAATTTTATCTTTAATAATTTGTATGTTTCATCTTCATCTTCATTGTTTTTTGAAGGTTTCGGAACAAGATCCATCCCGCAAATCGGGCAGCTTCCGGGTTCGTTCTGAATAATTTCCGGATGCATCGGGCATGTATATTCGATTGTTTTTTTCTCAGGAATTTTTACCAGATCCATTCCGCAAACAGGACATCCGACATTGGAATCATAGACTTTGTCACCTTCACAAAACATCGGGCAATAGTATTTCCCAGCATTCTTAGCGGATGATATTTCGTGTTCGGCATTTCCTGTTTTTAAATTTTCAGGGTTCTTACTTCCGGCTTCGGACTGAACTACTAATTCCTGTGTAATCTCTTCCAAATGCATATGACAAACGGGGCAATCACCTTTTTCTTCATAAATTTTTTCGCCTTCGCAAAACATCGGACAATAATATTCGCCTATATGATCCTTAAAACTCTCGGGAAGATTGGTCTTTGAGAATGTTTTTGGCTTATTCCTATGATCTTCACGCTCTTCAATCGGGACAAGAAACATATTACAGACTGGACATCTTCCTTGTTTGAAATACAATTTTTCACCTTCACATTCCATCGGACAATAATAAACGGAACTTGGTGAAATTCTTTGATTGGGATGAAGGTTCTCGTGCTGATGATGATCGTGGTTTTTCATTTGAAATAAATATTTTCAAATACAAATTTCTGAAAAATCAAAACAACAGAGTTGCAAATAAATGGAAAGATGTTATAAGCCTATTCGCAACTAAGGATTTATTAATAAAAACAGTACATTAATTATGC
Organism: Bergeyella sp.; assembly: GCA_032083825.1. Classification (GTDB taxonomy): domain Bacteria; phylum Bacteroidota; class Bacteroidia; order Flavobacteriales; family Weeksellaceae; genus DAMDNI01. The sequence continues at coordinate 9,589 of DAMDNI010000046.1, forward strand.
TTCTTCTTTTTTGAGCCCGAAAATTTCTTTAGCATTAAAGATCATAACTGCTAAGAATATAAGTGCATAAGAACAAATCTGTAATGCATTCAAAGGCTCTTTGTAAACAGTACCCGCTAAAACAAATGCGATTATAGGGTTTATATTCAATATCATTCCTACTTTAGAAGAACTAATGCCTATCAACGCATAAAGATTGAGGAATAACGGAACAATAGTGTACATCACAGCAATCATTTCTACAAATAAATAAAATTTAAATTCCGTAGGAATCGGCCCGGAATAATTTGGAAAAAACGGAAGTAAAACCAAAGCAGCAATAATCATATGGAAGTTAAGAACCAGAAATTTATCCAATTGGCTGTTTTTTGTCTGGCTTACCAAATAACAAGCATAAGTAAAGCCAATAATACTGCTGTAAAACATGTCACTTATGCTGCTATAAGACAAAAGCACACATCCCGAAAAACTCAAAAGAACTGATAACCATTGCAATTTTGTAAGCCTGTCCCGCAGAATAAAATAAGCAAGTATCTTTGTGATAATCGGGCAAACCAAATATGCAACTGATGTTGCCCGTACATTCACATGATTCATCACATAGATAAAAGAAAACCAGTTTGCAGTCAACAGAATACTGCTTCCAATGTTCAATAAGAGGAGATTTGTTTGTTTTTTTGCAGGCAGAGATTTGAAATAAATAAAATTCTGCTTCATTTTTTCTCTTTTGAAAAAGAGGGAAATCAACGACATAATCACCGCACAGCTAAAAACCCTGTAAAAAAGAATATCCAGTGAAGCATAAGAATGCAGAGGCTTTAAAACCAAACTGAAAGTTCCCCAAATAGAGAAAGCAAATATTGCGGCGAGATAGAATTTTAGATTGTTCAAAGTATTTTGCAGGTATTTGAGCTTGCCAGAAATGACGATGCAAAAATAAAAATCTTTGCCTGAATTCTGCTATCAATACATCAATTTGCTCAATCTATAATCCCGATTTTATTATTATTACAATTGATGAAAATACTTTTGCTTAAAAAGATTTTATTTCCGAGCATTCCCGTCATTCCGGAAAATTTCATCATAGAAAATTGTGCGTCCGAAAAGCCTTCCACATACGTCACCTCTTTTATCGGGATCAGATTATTCTTAAATTTAATATTCTGCTTGCAATCAGCTGTATACGTTGTCAGAATATGGTTCCAGGATTGGTCTTTTTCTATTTTTACTTTTGAATCCTTTGATTTTATATTTTCCCATTCTTCTTTGTAGGTTAGCAATTCGTAAGCGCTGGTTCCGGAATCATAAAGAAATTTTCTTTTTTCGCCTTTCAATATTCCTGAAAAAATGATCTTTCTTTTCTTGAATTTAAAATCGAACAGGTCATCTTTAAACTCATTCGGAATCCGGCTTAGATTGAAAAACACTTGGTTTTCTTTAAAATTGATAATCGTTTTCCGGTTTTCAAGAATATCTGCGCCGATAGTTCCGATGATTTTTACTGAATCTTTTTCATCCTCACCTTTAGTTTTAAAAATCTTAAACTGATTGGATGAAATTTCTGTATTCCCAACAAAAAATAAAGTTTTTGCCAGATCATTTTTAATAGAAATTTCTTTCATGCTTTTTATCGAACTTGAATAAAAAAGCGTGTAAGGTGAACCTGTATCGAATTGCAGATAATAAGTTTCCGCATTTCCCGGAAAATGAATTGGCAAAAGCAATACATTTTTATCATTTCCGAGCCATGATATTGGGATGTTTCCGCTTTCATTCTTTACCTGTAAATAATTTTTTTCGGGAGCAAATTTTTGGTCAAAATAGAGATATCCGCCAACTAATGACAAAAACAAAACGATTGCAAATCCTAAAGCCAATTTCTTAAAAAGTTTCATTGTTAAATTTTTCTGCAAGATTCGGTTTTTGAAATCGGATTTTTAGAAAAAACAATGCGACAATTTTACGCCAGTTGTATGACTTTGGTTATAAAAAACTGTTTTTCAGCTTTATAGACAATTCATTTCTTTGATTTAGGCTTATGCCATTTTTGATAATGATTAATAATTTTATTATCAAAAAGGCAATAAGAACAGCGATAAAAAGTGGAAACTTTATAGAAAATGCTTTCTGAAAGAACGGGCTTACAATCATTAAAACAGAAAAAACAACACTTAAAATAATCTGGATGCTGACAATATTTTTCCCAAATTCTTTATTCGCAAAATCTTTCGTCCTGTATGTCAAAATCAGAGGGAAAATAACACCGCCAAACGGAATGATCAATCCTGATAATGCAGAAAGGTTAATCAGTTTTGCACGTTCAAATTCCGATTTTTTCTCTGAGAAAATTAAACTTTCAGGCTCGGTATGCAAAGCCTTCGCAATGGCTTTCAGCGTAAAACCTTTAGGAATATTCCCTGATTCAACCCTCTGAATTGTACGCAGTGAAAGTCCCGAATTTTCAGCAAGCTCGGTTTGAGTCATATTTTTTGCTTCACGAAAGGCTTTAACCTTGTTTTTCATTTATTTCTTGAAAGATGCAAATATGAGTTTTGTTTTTCTAAAACTACAAATGTATGGCTTAAATATCAAACAAAAATTAGCGATGCAAAGATCATATCTTATCTAAAGCAATCCTTTTTTTGTCTTTGGATTTCAGAAATTGTGTGGGAGAGAAGCCGGTGATTTTCCTGAACTGGCTGGATAGATGCTGAACGCTTTTGTATCCGAGTTTTAAAGAGATCTCTGTTAAGGTGAATTCTTTGTAAAGCAATAATTCTTTCACTTTTTCAATTTTCTGAAGGATGAAATATTGCTCAAGTGTTACATTCTCGTTCTGTGAAAATAATTTTGAAACCGCACTGTAGTCTTTGTGCATTTCTGAACTCAAAAATTCTGACAGAACAAAATCTTCTGCAATATCCTCTTCAGATATTTTCTGAATAATCAGCGTTTTGATCTTTTCGATCTGTTTTTTGGAAGAATCTTCAAGAATTTCAAATCCGGTTGATTTTAATTCGGAATTCAGCTTCTGTAATTTTTCCCCGGAAAGAGAATTCTTGGTTTCTACTTCGCCAAGAGAAATTTGACAGACCTCTATTTGCAGATCATCAAAAATATGCTGAACCGCGGCAATACAACGGTTGCAAACCATATTTTTGATAGAGATTCTCATGAATTTTTAAAAGATTAAAAACTGTCTTCTGCAGATTTAAGACGGTTCTGAACGTATTCAATGTGGGTTTTGCCGTGAGGTTTCGGATTTCCGTTTTCATCCAGACCTACAAAAATAATTTTGTCAATGGTAATAATGGTTTGCTGTGTCATTTTGTTGCGTACTTCACAACGCAGCGTAATAGAAGTTGTACCAAAGTGAACAGCTTCAATACCAATTTCGATGATATCTCCCTGTTTTGCAGAGCTTACAAAATTGATTTCGGAAATGTATTTGGTAACTGCTCTCGGGTTTTCCAGCTGGATAATGGCATAAAGCGCAGCTTCTTCGTCAATCCACTGTAAAAGCCTTCCTCCGAAAAGAGAATGGTTCGGATTCAGGTCTTCCGGCTTGATCCATTTTCTGGTGTTATAATTCATAATTCTTTTGCATTTAAAATCGGTGCAAAAGTACAGCGAAATCTTGGAGAATCCAATTGATTATTACGATTGAAAATATTCAATCAAATTATAAGTTTCGCTTTGTTTTTTCTTCTCTGTAAGTTTTCAGCATCCTGAAATTGTTTAGATAAATCGGTAAAAAGCATACCGGCAAAATGATGAATACATTAAAAGATTTTTTCTGAAAAGTGATTATTATTCCGCAGATCAGCATTAAGACAATTGCAATGAGCATAAAGATCGTCATCTGCTTCATCGTTTTCTCATTTTTGATAAGCTCTTCGTTGGTAAGTTCTGTAATGGTTTTTAGTTTCATTTTTTTAGCATTTTATTGTCAATCATTTCAATGGTGTTGATGGAAGAAACCGGTGTGATTTTAACATTTTTGTTTCCCTTCGAAACATAAAAATAATAAGTACTGTTGGATTCCAGCAATGATACGTCTTCGGTTTTCCCGCTGCTGAAGCTTATTCTGTACTTATATTTTAATTTGTCATTTTTAATATCCTTCGCAAAACTATATCCCTGCGAAAAACCAATTCCTGTGAAAAAACCAAAACATCCAAATGCCAGCATTTTTATGAAATAATTCAAAGCGATAGTTTTTTTATCTTCTTCGGTAAGTTCTGCGTAAGGTATTTTGGAGCCCATAAGCTTAGGAACCCAGTCTTTCTTTATTTTTCTTATCATAAAAACAGGGGAGAAGTACAAATAAGCTACAAAAACAATCGTAGCTCCCAAAACCAAAGGATGCGAAGTCAGTGCAGCAACCGGACTCAGAAGCACATCCATAATAGAGGTGTACGACATAATATTCACACCAATCTGGTAAAATGTAATCCCTTCTTTAAAAATTCCTAGAACAACAAGATATAAATATCCCAAAGGAAGATAATGAATAAGTTTGTCAAATGCTTTCATTAAGTTTTTTCATAGTTTGGGATAAATATACAATTATCATTTATTTTTCGCTATTTTTTAAATGATATAAGAAAGTATTTATCTGCTTTTATTTTTAAAATACTGGTTTTCAAATTATATAAAAAACTCATTTCCGAAACAGAAATGAGTTTATAAAGTGAAGGTTTTTACAAATTATTGAATGATTATTTTTTCAGAAACTTTTTTGCCTTCGGATTGATAAACCAGAATATAGATTCCTGGAGTAAGTTTTGCTGAAATATTATTTTTCCCTTTACCTACAGTTCCTGAATGCAGCAATCTTCCGGAAAGGTCAGAAATAATGTAATTCCCTGATTTTTCAGTTTCCAAAGTAAAGTTTCCCTTGCTCGGGTTAGGATAGATTTTTGCTTTCAGCACATTCGTATCAGAAACAGCCAATGTTTCTGCACAATTATAGGGAGTATAATCAACCTCTCCTAAACTTGGATTATCAGCTTTATCCCAGACAACTTCTGCAACCATTGCATCATCGGAAAGCTCATTTTCTCTCCAGCAGTTCCCGACTGCAGAAATTGGTCCTGCAGAATTATTATAAAGTGCATAAATCAATCCGCTGTTTCCGTTATTTGCGAAAACGTTATTTCCGTGGTTGGTTTCGTCACCGAGATTTGCTCTTGCAACGTTGTAGATTGTAACTCCCCAAAGATTTCCGCGTATCTGATTTCCGAAAATATCAATATCCATGATCAGAGTAGACCCGCTTCCTGAAAGAGCAATTCCGCTTCCTCCACTAAGAGGAGCGGTTTCGGTGTTATTATTTTCAATAATATTATTGGAAATACTTCCTGTAGAATTATTTCCTGTAACTGTAATTCCGTAGCGGTTGTCCTTAATAATATTTCCTTCGATCTGCACATGGTTTTCCACACCTAAAAGAGTAGAAGCAGACACTCCGCCAACTTTGTCAAGACTTCGGTTTCCGATAATGACATTGTTTAAAATTTTCGTGGTTCCGCTTCCGCTTGGTCCCATATTGACTTGCGGACGATTGGAGTTGAGTTTTGTATTGCCGTACAAATAATTGTTTTCAAAAGTAAGGGCAACACTTTGGTTGGCACCTGACGAAACAGAGGGCAAATCATTTTCTAAAAACGTAGAGTTTTTCACAACAGGATTTCCGGTAGAAAAAGAAATGGCACTTCCTGTTACCAGATCAGATTTAAAATATCTGACAGTACAGCTGTCCATCACAAAATTCCCGGTAGAAACGCGGATTCCGCCGCCGTATTCAAAAGTAGTATTTTTCACATCAGCAGTAGATGTCGCATCAAACAAAATACCTTTGAAAACAACAGCCGGATTTGTAGCGGTCACGGTAAATTCATCAGCGGTTGTAGTATAATTTCCAGCAATACTCAACTGAATCCCTGAATTGAATTTCAATGTCGTATTTTCATCAATAATCAAATTATCACCTGCGGAAATGGTAATATTTGCTGCCATCGTATAATCGTTTCCATTATTTACCAAAACAGTTGGTGCTGCTGAAGAAAGCGTACTCAAAGTGTAGCTGGTTCCGTTTCCCGGGCTTGTGAACTGTGCAAAGGCAAAACTCGCGATTCCCAAAGAAAATAATGCATAAAGTTTTTTCATATTTTTTCAAATTTATATCCAAAAGTAAAAATATTATGTTAAAAACAAGAGCTTAAAAATGTTAAAAAAATCAGATGAAATAAACTTACATTTGTATAAAAGAATAAAATATGAATTTTTCCGAAATCATTATTGGTGTAATGCGATGGGGAATTTGGGGTGCTGATTTTTCCATTCCTGAAGCCCAGAAAATAATTGATGCCTGCCTTCAGGAAAATCTCTATACTTTCGATCATGCGGATATTTATGGAGGACATACTACGGAAAACCTTTTCGGAAAAGCATTTTCAGAGATGAAAATCTCGCGTGAAAACATTCAACTTATTTCTAAGTGCGGAATCCAAATGAACAGTGATGTAAAGAGTTCTGAAATAAAATCTTATAACTATTCTAAAGAATATATTTTGAACCAAGTGGATGAAAGCCTAAAAAACCTTCATACCGATTACCTTGATGTTTTGCTTCTT
>DAMDNI010000047.1:0-14235 GCA_032083825.1 Bergeyella sp.
CAAATGACAGAAGAATCTATCGAAAACAAGCTTCCTGTAGTTTTTGACCATTATAATATCAACGGGAAATACTTTTATTTCCGTCCCGACAATGTATATGCCATTGCCGCAAAGAAAATCACTACAGAAAACGGGAAAATGAGTGTGAAAGATTTCAAACTTGTACCATTGATTTCTCCTTCTCAGTTCATCAGGTTTTATCCTCATCAAAAAAATCTGTTTTCGATGACGTCCGAAAGTATGGATTTTACAGATATTCTTTTAGATAAAAATAAATTTTCACTGAAAAACATGAGTTTTCAGAACCCTAACATTCTTATCCATATTACTGATGCAAAACCTCTTAAAAAAGAAAAAACAAAAAACCAGCTCAATATCAGTCTGGAAGACATTCTTCTGAAAAATGCTATTATACAGATAAAAAAAACCAATGAGAATCCCGTTTTCAGCGGGCAGAATATTGATGTTAAAATCAATAAATTTATTTTCGACGAAAAAACCTCGACGCAGAAAATCCCTTTCTCGTATTCGGATTTTTCAGTGACTGGGAATCACATTTCATTTTTCACGAATCATCAGGAATTCAGTTTAGGGAAATTAATAATCAGCCCTAAAAACATATTATTTGAGGGTATTTCGGCTCATCCTACAGCAATTGTTTCCTCGAAAACAACGATGAAATTTGCAGCCCAGAAAATCAATATTGATCTTAATACGCTGAATTTTGATCAAAACAAATTAAACCTCGATATTGAAAACATTGTTGTAAATGGATTGAACGGAACCATAAAACCGCCTGTTCATCAGCAAAATAAAAAAACTGATTTTTCAGGAATTACTCTTCCTATTCCGGTGAAAAATGTAGTCATCAAAAATTCAAATATTATTCTTGAAAAAGGAAATCAGCCATTAGCTTTTAATGATCTGAATGCAAACTTTAAGGATATCCTGGTTTCACCTAAAAACAGTGGCAAACTGGCTTTTGACATCGGAAATTATTCAGCAACTACTAAAAATTTTAAATACGAAACGCCATTTTATAACATCAATGCCGGGTTGATAAAGCTGAATAAAACCGGCATTCAGGTTCATCAGTTCAGCATGCTTCCAAAAGTTTCGCGGGCTCAGTTCATCAAAATGATACCGACAGAAAAAGACCTATATACTCTAAAGGCATCCCAGATTACGATGACAGGAAAATGGGATTTGTTTTCCAGGAATAAATTTCTGGAAGCTTCTAATATCACAATTCAATCTGCGGACGCAAATATCTTCCGGAGCAAAATCCCAAAGGATGATCCGAAAACAAAACCTCTGTATTCCGAACTTTTGCGAAGCATTAAATTCCCAATGTTTGTTCATAATCTTGATATAAAAAACTCGCTGCTCGAATACGAAGAAGACACGAAACAAAGCGACGGACCGGGAAAGCTCACTTTTTCTAATTTTAATCTGAATGCCAAAAACCTGAATTCAGCAAAAATGAAAGGAAAGCCTACGGAAATTCCTATAAGTATTACCTGCAAATTCTTCGGTGTTTCTCCTATGAATGTGAAATGGAAAATGAATACAGCAAACAGATCCGATGCGTTTACGATTGCAGGAAATATCTCTTCTTTGCCAGCGGTCAGAATTAATCCTTTTGTAGAGCCTTATCTCAAAATCCGAACAACAGGAAGTATCCAAAATCTTAATTTTAATTTTCATGGAAACAGGAACGGACTGGATGGAACTTTCAATATGCAGCACAAGGATCTGAAAGTAAACATCCTGAAACAAGGCGGTGAAAAAGACAAAGTACTTTCTGCTGTTGCCAATCTTTTCGTAAAGAGCAATTCGGGAAATTATCCTGAAAATGTAGTTGTAGATGATGTCTTGAGAGATCCTACAAAATCTTTTTTTAATCTTTTCTGGAAAGGCATTGAAGAAGGATTAAAGAAAACACTCATCGGGAAAAATGTTGAAAAAACAGAACAAACCGTTAAGAATACTGTTCAGGATGTGAAATCCGCCTCAAAAGATGTAAAAAATGCAGTGAAAGATGCCAAAACCTCTGTAAAAGAAAACGTACAGAATATTACAAAGCCCGAACAGAAACAGGAAAAGAAAGAGAAGAAAAATGTCTTCCGAAAAATATTCTCTAAAAAAGAAAAGGCCGGAGAATAATTCTCCGGCCTTTTAAGTGATAGTTTATTTTTATTGAATGTTTTTTATTCGAAGTTATATTCCTCTTCTTCTTCCACGGGAATATCCCTTATAAATTCGTCAAAGCTTTGGTGGTAATTGCTTTCTGCACCGTAAGAATCAATAATAATCCCTTTATTTCCCAAAGCATCTTCAGCAACATAAAGAACAGCGTTATTATCCGGATCGCTAAAATCTTCAAACCTGTAAACTTTTGCAATCCGCAAATCTGCGGGTTTATAAATTTTATCAGAATCCTGAAGTCTCATTATGCCATCTTCATCCATACGGAATTCTCTGTGAATTCCTTTATTTTTAGCCAGCTTGTTCATTACTTGGCTTAAAGTCAGCATTGGTTTCGGAGTTTCCATCGTCTTAAACTTTTTGTAAAGTTAATCCGAACGTTCCTGATTTGCCTTATACAATTTTTAATAAAACATTCAAATTTCCAAGTTTACATATACCGGTCTCCTTTTTTCAGATTTTTAAGGTCATTCACATAATCTTTAATTTTCTGATCATGGTTTCTCGGACAAACAAGAAGCGCTTTATCGGTATCTACAATGATATAATTCTTAAGGCCGTCAACAATTAGCGCTTTATTATTTCGAATACGGATCACATTTCCTTTGGAATTATAGGTGAGTACATGCTTGGTATTCACCGAATTGTTATTATCGTCCTTTTCAGCATTTTCGTAAACAGAAGTCCAGGTTCCGAGATCGCTCCAGCCCAATTCTGCAGGTATCACATAAACGTTTTGTGCTTTCTCAAGGATTCCGTTGTCGATAGAAATCTTGTTTACTTTCGGATAAATGGTTTCAATACATTCTTTTTCACGATCCGAATTGTATTCACAAGTCACAAAATGCTTGTTCATTTCCGGAAGAAATTTTTCGAAAGCTGCTGATATTGATTTTACATTCCAGATAAAAATACCTGCATTCCACAGGAAATCACCGCTTTCCAAAAAGCTTTGAGCGATTTCAAGGTTTGGTTTTTCGGTGAATGTTTTTACTTTGAAATAATTCTTATCTTTTTTTTCTATAAACTGGATATAACCATATCCTGTATCAGGACGTGTAGGCTTGATTCCTAATGTTACCAGATAGTCGTTCTTGGAAGCGAGTTCTAGCGCCAAATTAACTTTTTCCAGGAATATGTTTTCTTTAAGGATAAGATGATCTGCCGGCAAAATGATAAGATTGGCATCTGCATTTTTCTGCTGGATTTTATTAAGCATGTAGATGTTGCATGCAGCTGTATTTTTCATCATGGGTTCTCCTACAATATTTTCCTGAGGGATTTCCGGCAATTGGCTTTGAGTCAGACCAATATATTCCTGATTGGTAATGACATAAATATTTTCTTTGGGAATGATCTGGGAAATCCGGTCATACGTCTGCTGAATCATTGTTCTGCCGGTTCCGAGAATATCCTGAAATTGTTTAGGAAATTTTTGTGTACTTAATGGCCAAAACCTGCTTCCTATACCGCCTGCCATTATAACACAATAATTATTATTGATCATATTTCTAAATTTTGATTACTCTTGACAATGGTTTGAAAATATATTTTTTTCCATTATCCGTTTGAGTACAAATATACTTTTTTTTAGTTTTTTCGTTGATGAAAAATTTCTGATTTTTATACAAAAAATAATTTCCCTGTTCCAGATTTTCGAGAAAAACCGACTCATCATTCTCATCTTCAATGTGAAAATACCTTATAAGATCAGGGCTTGACATGAAATTGGCTTTAGGAGATTTTGAGAAATTGAAAATAATAGGTTTTAAATCATCCTCATAAACAGAAATACTTTCCAGAAGCATTTCCCGAAAGGTATTCTTCCATTCTATCCCATGCGAGGAAATTCGATATCCGTATTTTTCGAAAGCAATGAGATGTGCAAGCTCATGTGTCAGCACAAAAAAGAACAATTGTGGCTGCAGTGTAGAATTTACAGTAATCTGGTGTGATTTGTCGGGCATTTTCCGATAGTCTCCCAGCTTAGAATTTCTTCCTTTTGTAATTCTGATGTGAATATAGAAATCACCAAACCATTTCCTAAGAAATGGCAAAGTGTTTTCCGGTAAATATTTTTGCAGAATTGCAACGGACATGCTACAAAGATAATGGAATTCCGGAATAGAATTCCAGCACTTTTATGCTGAACAAGTAGTTATATTTTGCCTGTGCAACTGATCCTTGTGCATTTGCATAATTATTCCTGGCAATATTGATATCGTAAATTGTAGATCTTCCTGCCTGATAGCTTTTTTCTGCAAAATCCAGGGCGAGTTTTGTACTTTTTTCTGATTCAAGCGCTGCAGTATATATTTCGTAATTGGAATCTGCATTGAACTGGGCTTCCTGAATATCCTGTTTTAACTGAAACTTCTGCTGCTCCAGATTATTTTTAGCAATATCTTCATTGATTTTGGTTTGCTCAACCTGCAATCTGGTAATTCCTTTATTAAAAATCGGAATGCTCGCAGAAAGCCCGATCTGCTGGCCGAAATTATCTTTATATTGTTGGGTGAAAGTACGTTCTTTAATCGGCACAGGGACACCTGAAGAGCTATCATAATCTATATAATCTGTATTCAGCAGATTGTTGTAAAAGCTTCCTAGCCCGGCCGAAGCAGTAATGGTAGGCCAGAAATTGGTTTTCACCACTTCAGTCTGGGTTTCTGCAGATTTTATGCGGCTTTCTGCTGCTTTTATAACGGGCTGGGATTTGTAAGCGGTATTTACAACTTCTTCTACTGATAGCAGCTGAGTCTGCAATTCGCTCGGGACTGGAATATCCACAACATCGAAATTTCTGTAATCCGGAAGCTGCAGCAACTGAGCCATTGCGAAAAGTGCTTTATCGACATTAATCTGAGCTGTTTTTACATTTTGTTTTTCTCTGGCGACAGATGCAGCGGCTTCGGCTAAAACGGTTTGAGCGGTTGTTCCTACATCTGTGGTGATTTTTGCTCTTTCATAAAGCTGCTGGGCATTTTCCATTGCGCTTTCTGATATTTTTTTGATTTCTCTGTTCAGCATTACAGAAAGATACTGCTGAGCAATCTGAAGCGCAATATTATTTTTGATGGCTTCTATATCCTGCAGACTGGCTTCTACATCATAGCCCGTTTTACGAATAGTTTTTTCTAGTCTTCCGTTATTATAAACCAAAATATTGGCACTTACATTAGCACCATTGTAGTAGCTGTCGTTCCGGATGCTGTTCACACCAACTAAGATCTGCCCGAAATTTGCAGTATTAGAAATCGTTCCGGAAACGGATGGCAAAAATTCTTTTTTTGCTATTTCAAGATTTTTTGTCTGAACGTCTTTATTGTAAACCTGTGACTGTATCTGCAGATTATTTTTTATAGCATAATCAACACATTCCTGTAAAGTCCATTTCTTTTGTGCAGAAGCCATGAAAAAGCATACTCCGAAAAAAAGAATCCCAAATTTTTTCATTAAAAATAGTTTAACAATAAGACGAAGGAGAACGTATTTTGTTACAAAATATTTTTCAATTCATTGATGCGGTTGATGACAGGAAGTGCAAATATCCCGCTTTTCTGAAGATATAATTCGTAGAATGTTCTAGCTTTGTCAGAATAGTCTTTGTTGGCGGTCTCTTTTCCCTTTAAATAAAAGAGGTTGCCAAGCATTTCGTAATAATCTTTATGATCTTTTGTTTCACGGAGATTCACCATTTCAATAATTCCTTCTTTGGTTTTTGAAGATAATTCGCTGAAATTAATTTTGAAAATATCCCTCATTAAAGAATCATAATCTAATTCTTTTTGCATCAGGCTTTCTTCAGGCTTTCCGAGAATCAGCTTCTCTAAAGCCTGCGTAAGCTGGCGAATCAATCGTAATGTAAAATCTTTATCCTGAATCATTTTTTTTAATTTTTAAGCAAAAAATAAATAAGCCAAACCGACTGCAGTAATAATCCCCACCAAATCAGCTAAAAGCATTGCAACGACAGTATATCTTGTATTTTTTACAGCAACAGCTCCGAAATAAACGGCAATTACATAAAATGTTGTGTCTGAACTTCCCTGAAGAACCGCAGCCAATTTCCCCTGAAAACTATCAGCACCAAAGGTAGTCATCGTATCCACCATCATTCCGCGAGCTCCGGAACCGGAAAGCGGTTTGATGAGTGCTGTCGGAAGCCCGTCAACAAACCGGTTATCCAGATTGGAAGTATTTGCAATCCATTTCATTCCGTCTATGATGACTTCAAAAACGCCTGAAGTTCTCAGTAAAGAGATGGCAATCAGCATTCCTACCAAATACGGAATGATTTTCACGCAAGTCCAAAATCCTTCTTTTGCCCCGTCAATAAAGGCATCGAAGACATTTATCTTCTTATAAATTCCACCCAGAATAATGGCAAAGAAAATAAAAAGAATCAAACCATTGCTCAAAACTTTACTGAATGTATCCAGCTCATCTTTGCTCAACCTGACAAGATACCAGACCAGAAGCCCGATAATTACTGAAATTCCACCAACATACATTACGACAGCAGGCTGCAGCAAATTGATTTTTTGATAAAGAGAAACCACAATCATCGCCGCCATTGTTGCCGCAAATGTTGCAATCATACACGGAAGAAAAATATCTGTAGGCGTATGAGATCCCATAGAAGCTCGTATTGCAATGATGGAAACCGGAATCAATGTCATTCCTCCCGCATGCAGACAGAGAAACATAATCTGGGAATTGCTGGCTTTTTCTTTTTCGGGATTTAGGGTTTGGAGGCTTTCCATGGCTTTTAATCCGAAGGGAGTTGCTGCATTGTCCAGACCAAGAAGATTCGCAGAAAAATTCATCAGCATGTGTCCGAAAGCCGGATGGTTTTTAGGGATTTCAGGAAACAATTTTGAGAAAAACGGCTGAATAAATCTTGATAACAAATTAATTCCGCCTGCTTTCTCCGCAATAGACATGAAGCCCATGAAAAGAGTCATAATTCCTACAAGTCCTATACAAATATCAACAGCTGTTTTGCTAGTTCCGATAACTCCGTCCGCTTCCTGAATCCTGTAAACTTTTACATTTTGTTTTAGAGAATCTGTTTTATAAGAAATATGACCATTTGTAAACTCATTGGATTTGGAAAGTTTTCCTGAAATTTCCGGCGCAACAAATTCCATCTTTTTAGAGGCTATCTGAACCGTATCTCCGCTTTTCCCGACTACCATATCATTATAAATCGTCTTATAATTGTCCGAAAACAAATATTTCACACTTGCCACCAGAATAGCAACAATGATAAACGCCGACCAGATCCTGCTTAATATCATTCTTTAAAATTTTGATAAAAATAAAGAAAAATTTTGTTGAAATGTGCAGATTTCTTTATCCTGTGGAAACTTAAGAGATTCTGTCTGAAAGGAATTTCTCTTCTTTAAAAAAAGATTTTGCTTTAATAATTGAAAAAATATGCTTCAGAAATTCAGTAATTACGATAAAAAGCCCGACGAGAAGTCCAAAGCCGAAAACTGCAAATGCAATGTAAAAGTACCGCATAGAATCCTGAAAAGTAGTAAACAAAACATTTTCTGTAAAGTATAGCCATTTCGATTTCTCAATTCCCATCACAATCAGAATCACCCAAAAACCGATGAATGAAATGTTGAATATTTTCATTCCGGCCAAAACCAGCTTCCTGGTTTTTTCTGAATATTTTTTTACGCTTTCCAGTAAATAAGCAATCGATGAAAGCAGAATCAGTGTATTAATTCCGATGGTTGTTCCCATGGAATGCGCCACTGTAATATGCGTTCCGTGTGTAAAAAGATTGATCGCAGGAATAGAAATCAGAACCGCCAGAAAAAGATTAAGAAAAATCCACAAATCGGCAAGAAGCATGATTCTGTAAGAAACTATAAACTTTTCTTTTTTCTCGCCGGGAATGCTTTTTTTCCAATCATAGATCATTTTTAATAAAATAATCCATTCTGTCATGCTGATCGCGTAAGCAAAGTAGCGAATCCATGAAGCATTCGGAACCGGATAAACATGATGTGCCCAATTGAACATTACATTTACCAAACCTAAAAAAAGAAAAAAGAAAGCTGTTTTTGAACGGCTGTAAGCTGTACTTCCGCTGGTTTTTTCCATCACATACATTGAAGTTCCGTAAACCATCATATTCCAGGCTCCGACATAAGAACCGCCAGCTTTCCACTGCATCGTCAGGTTCTGAATATAATCTTCACGGAAATAGGATAAAATCCACAAATGAGCTTCGGTAAAATGAAAAATCATAAACAAAATTCCGTTTCCCCACATCCAGTAATACGCCGGCCATTTTGAAAACATTGAAAACATTGACCTGAAGTAATAAATACCAAATAGAACCCAGCCCGTCAAAATCGGGACATAAAAAACATGGGGAAATTCAAGATATTCTCTTCCTTCAAACTTCCTCAGAACATAGCAAACCGTAATCGAAAATCCTGTAAGAACAAAAATCCAGAATTGCCATTTCATAATTGAAGGATTTATCTTTTTTGAATCAGGATCCTGCTGAATATACCAGAAAATTCCACCAATTGCTCCAAGAAAAATCCAGGCAAGCGCAAAAAGCGTATGAAGCGGACGTAATGCTGTAAAAGGTAAAAGATCTTTAATAAATTCCGGAATTATGTACTGAAAGCCGGCAAGCATTCCCACGCTTAAACAAAGCGCAAGGCAAATAAGCGCGACAGAAATATAATAAAAGGGATATGGGCTATTTTTTTTCATTTTGAATGATCTTTATATTGCAGTTCTACCCAGCCTGTTTTTCCAACCTCTGCGTTTCTGTTTGGATAATATCCGGTTTTGTCAACTTCTTTCAGAAACTGGAGCAGCGCATCCTGTTCATCCTTTGAAAAAGAAAAGAGCGGCATGGATTTTACTCCGCTGATCATGAAAATTTTGATGATTTCATCACTTTTCTGAGAAGTAACATTGGTAAGATCCGGGCCAAGATAGCCGCCAAGCCCGTAAAGCTGATGACAGGAATTACAGTTGTTGCCCAGCCAAAGTGTTTCTCCTTTAATTGCTTTTGGCGAAAGTTTTATCGTTCCGTAATTGGTTTTATTGGTATAAATATTAAAATTATAAAATACAAAAACCGCAATCAGTGACAAGAAAATCGTTCCGTAGACTTTATTATTCATTTCCGTATCGTTTTATGATATTCTTTGGAATCAAAACCATACAAATTTACAAGTAAAAGAAAACGCTTGACAGATTCTGACAAATATCATCCTGAGCATTAAAAGCTTGGAAATATATCCAATTTTTATTATCAAAAATTGAATTCGGTTTTAAACCCTAACAAATATCATTTAACAAAATTCCAGACGTTGAAAAACTTTTGTAACTTTAAGTACCTAAAAATCAAATGCAGCGCATTTCCTTTTTAGCATTTCCTGATATCAACAAATAAATCTTCATATTATGAGTGCTAAAACCCAAGACTTAAGAAATGTAGTTTTGCTCGGACATTCCGGAAGCGGCAAAACTACGCTTATAGAGACGATGCTTTATGAAGGAGGGGCGATTAAACGTCGCGGAACCGTAGAAAACCACAATACCGTTTCCGACGATACCGACCTTGAACACGAACGCGAAAACACGATTTTCTCCCATCAGATGTTCGTCAACTGGAAAAACAATAAAATTAACATTCTCGACACACCCGGTTTCGATGATTTCGTAGGAGAAGTAATCGCTCCATTGAAAGTTTCTGATACTGCTTTAGTCGTTCTGAACGCAGCAAATGGTGTGGAAGTAGGTACAGAGCTGGTTTGGGAATACATTGAAAAATATCGTACTCCTTCCATTTTCGTTATTAACCAGATGGATCATCCAAAAGCGGATTACGAAAAAACGCTGGAACAAGCGAAAGAACGTTTCGGAAGCAGACTGATTCCGATTCAGTATCCTTTAAATTCGGGAGAAAATTTTAACCAAATCATTGATGCGCTCCGCATGGTGATGTACGAATTCCCAAAAGAAGGCGGAAAACCAGAGAAAAAACCAATCCCGGAGAGTGAACTGGCAAAAGCCAATGAAATGCACAATACACTCGTAGAAATTGCAGCAGAAAACGAAGAAGGGTTGATGGAAAAATATTTCGAAGAAGGAAACCTCTCCGAAGAAGAGCTTGCTAAAGGAATTACAATTGCATTGGCTCATCAGCAGTTTTTCCCTGTTTTCGTAGCATCAGGCTTAAAAGATATGGGAAGCGGAAGAATCATGGGATTCATCGATGATATTGCTCCGTCTCCTCTTGACCGTCCGAAACGTGTGATGGAAAACGGTGAAGAAATCGCATACGATTCTAACGACAAAACCACTATTTTTATTTATAAAACTTCTTCCGAGCCACAGGTTGGAATGGTTTCTTATTTCAAAGTGCTGAGCGGAATACTAAAACCCGGAGATGAACTAATAAATGCCAATAACGGCGAAACCGAACGCATTTCCCAAATTTTTTTAGCTGAAGGAAAAGACAGGATTTCCGTTGATAAACTGGAAGCAGGAGATCTAGGTGTCACTGTAAAATTAAGATCCACTCACACCAATAATACTTTAAATTCAAAAGGATTGGAAAGAAAAATCCGCCCAATGACCTTTCCTGACAGCAGAATACGAAAAACAATTTCTTCAGAATCTTCCGCGGATATGGAAAAACTGATTGCTGCACTCCATAAAATAGAACAGGAAGACCCTACCTTAAAAGTAGAACAGTCTGCGGAATTAAAACAATCCATTCTTCATGGGCAAGGCCAGCTTCATTTGGATCTGGTAAAACAAAGAATTGAAAAAGAATTCGGAATTAAAATGAATTTTGCCAATCCTAAAATTTCCTATCGTGAAACCATTACCGGAAAAGCTGATGCAGATTATCGGCACAAAAAACAATCCGGCGGAGCAGGACAATTTGGTGAAATTCACATGCGAGTAGAAAATTTCTACGAAGACATGCCGGAACCTGAAGGTGTAAACATTCGTCAGAAAGAAATCGAAGATTTGCCTTGGGGCGGAAAATTTGCTTTTTACTGGTGTATTGTAGGAGGTGCAATTGATTCGAGATATATCGGAGCCATTAAGAAAGGAATTATGCAGCAAATGAGCGAAGGACCTTTAACCGGTTCAAGATGCCAAAACATCAGAGTTTCTGTATATGACGGAAAAATGCACAGTGTAGATTCCAATGACATTTCTTTTCAGTTGGCAGCTTCAGGGGCTTTCAAGGAAGCATTTCATCATGCACGTCCTCAGCTTTTAGAGCCGATTTATCATGTGGAAATTCTTTGTCCAAACGAAGATACAGGTGATGTGATGGGAGACTTACAAACACGGAGAGCAATGATTTCGGGAATGGATACGGAAGGACATTATCAGAAAATTATCGCTGAGATTCCTTTGGCTGAACTTCATGATTACGGATCTTCTTTGCGTTCCATCACTGGTGGCAAAGCAAAATTCACGATGAAATTCTCGGATTACCAGCTTGTCCCGTCAAATGTACAGCAGGAACTGGTAAAAAAACATTCCGTGCTGGAAGAAGCATAAACATTATTTACTTTTTATATCTATTTTGTGCCGGAAACAAATTGTTTCCGGCATTTTAACTTTAGAGGATAAAGCGCATCATATTAACAAATTAGCATTATGAAATATCTCTGCATTTTTTTTCTTATTCTCGCTTTTCCCATAAAATCACAAAAAATCCAAAACTATTCTGTAAACGGGATTTCCCGGAAAACCATTATTTATGAACCGGATAAGCTGTCTGAAAAAATTCCTGTTGTTTTTGTTTTTCATGGACATGGCGGAAACGCAAATTTCGCAAGCAAAAGAATTGATTTTCAGAACTATTACAAAGATGCTTTGGTAATTTTTATGGAAGGAATGCCCGGAAGAAAAGTCCCTGGGCTTGATCCGAGAGGAAAAATGAACGGCTGGCAGATTTTTCCTGATGATCTGGAAAAACGTGATCTTTATTTTTTTGATACCGTTTTAAAAGATATTCAGAATCGGTATAAGACAGACAAAAATAAAATTTTTGCAGTCGGACATTCCAACGGAGCCCGTTTCGTAAATGTGTTATGGGCGACAAGAAATGATATTTTAGCAGGAATAATTTCCGTTTCTGCACAAGGTGGAGAGATGATTTCGGGTGCAAAACCGATTTCGGTCTGGATGTATATGGGGAAAATTGACAAGCTCGTTCCTTTTGACAATCAGGAAAAATCGGTTCCAATTGTTAAAAAAAACCTCAACGTAAATGAAAAAAGCGCAGTAATCCAAGGAGATAAAAAAATATATCCCGGAGCCAACACTACAGAACTTATCATTCAGGAAAGCGAGGACGGACACGAATTTCCAAAGAATGAAATCCCTGAGATGGTAAATTTTATAAAAAGAAATTCTAAAAATTAATTTTCAAGGGCAAATTTTTCAGTATTTCTTTAAAAAAAATCTCAAAAAATAATTTTTTTCTCCATTGTCTTTATAACTTTATTAAAATTTTTCAAATGAAAATTACCGTTATCGGAGCTTCAGCCGGAGTCGGCCTTGAAACCGTAAAAAGAGCTTTGGAAAGAGGTCATCATGTTACCACACTTTCGCGGTCGCCCATTAATCTGGAACCGCATAAAAACCTAGTCTCTTTAAAAGGAAATGCCACCAAGAAAGAGGATTTAAAAAAAACTATTGAAAATGCAGAAGCTGTAATTGTTGCTCTGGGAACAGGGAAAAATGTAAAAAAAACTTTTCTTTATACCGATTTTGCAAAAGCTATTTTAGAGATTAATAAAGAAAAACCGATAGATATCCCCATTATCATTCTCACCGGATTTGGAGCTGGGGAAAGCGGAAAATACCACACATTTCTTATGAAACTTTTCTTCCGGTTTATCCTGAATAAAATCTATGAAAACAAATCCGAAATGGAAGAAATGATCTCTAAAAGCAATCTGAAGTGGGAATTTGTAAGACCGGGAATCCTGAATGACAAACCTTTATCGGAAAAATACAGAATTGAAACCAAACTTTTCAAAGGAATAAATATAGGCAGTATTTCCAGAAAAGATGTTGCGGACTTTATGGTAAAAGAGTGTGAAAATCTGCAGTATATTCACCAATATCCTGCCCTTTCAAAGCAATAAAGTTACGGGATTCTGTAAACCGGATATTGTAAAAAGGTGGGCTCAAAATATTTTGAATGGCGGTACACCCAATCCAGCTGTTCATTTCCATCTTCTGAAAATTGTCTGTCTTCTGATTTTTTCTTGTCGAAATTTGCCTTAAGCTCAGGATTTTCTTTCAACAATTTTGCAGCAGTATCTTCAAAAACATAAGCAGAATAATATTCTTTCTGCCCTAAAACTGCGTCGAAAAAATTCCAGTTAAAAAAAGAGTCTGTTGCCTCAGGCTCAAGGGTTTCCAAGAGATATTTCACACCATCCTGATTAGTAGAAATCATATAATCACCTTTTCTGAAATACACTTTTCCCTGAGAAGGATTTACTGAAGTTTCATAGTGCAGGTAATGTCCTTCGTAAGGATTTTTTACTGTTTTAAAATCAGCAACTTTATAAGATTCAACCACAATTGCTGTATCTTTTTTAAGTTTTTCTACCTTGATATTATTATGTTTCAGATACTGAATTACTTTCCATTCCGATTGCGGAATCACATAATATCTCGGAATCGTAATGTTTTTAACTGCTTTATATGAATCATAGAATTTTACCTTTCTTTCAAAATGTTTGTTTCTGTCATAAAAAAGTCTTGGTTTCCCACTGATTTCACTAGGTTTTGTTCCTGCCTCGTACCCTTTAAAACTGATATATGAAATTTTTGTACTGTCCAGTTTCCATTGGATTGGATAGGAATTTTCTGCTTTCAATTCTTTCAGGTTTTCTTTTCTTAAATTTTTGATTTTCTGATAATTAACTTCCATATAGTCAATTGTGGAAAGCATATATTCCAAAGTGGCTTCAACACGCTGTTTGTAAG
>DAMDNI010000047.1:14245-15636 GCA_032083825.1 Bergeyella sp.
GCTTCAGCATATGCGTTTCTGCAACGGTTCCGGGAACATTGAATAAAGTTGTGTAACCTGTTGCATATCTTGGAGAATCCATAAAAGCAGGAAAACCCTCATCAGGAGAATCCCCGTGAATATTCACATAAGGAACATTTAAAATATTTTTTCTATCTAAATTTTTAAGAATTTCGGGCTGCATTTCATCATTCAAAAAAACTCCTAATTTCCCTCCCAATCTTTCTTTATTGGTTGAAATATATGTAAAAACATACTGATAATCTGCACCATTACTCACATGATTATCGATGAAATAATCCGGATTTAAATGATGAAAAATCTTCTGAAAAGCCCATGCATTTTTAGAATCGGTTTTGATAAAATCCCGGTTCAAATCATAATTTCTTGCATTGCCACGAAATCCGTATTCTTCGGGGCCATTTTGGTTTGCTCTTGAAAAACTACCGCGGCTCAGCATTCCGCTGATGTTATAGCTTTGTATTGCTGTAATAATGACATTCTTAGGAGCTTTCAGCCTTCCTTCTGCAAAATCGCGCATCATCATCATTGTAGCATCAATGCCGTCTGGTTCGCCGGGATGAATACCATTGTTGATGAACAAAACAGCTTTTGTTTTAGTTTTTTCAAAATCAAAATCTTTGTCCGGATTGTAAACTACAGTTCTGATGTATTCTCCATTATCGTCTTCTTCTGTTTTAATGACTTTGATTGTTTCATATTTTTGATCCAGCTCATCATAAAAATTTACCATTTCGCTGTATGTTGCAGACTGGTTTTTATTTCCTTTTTCATAAGGAGTAAGCAGTTTTTGCCCAAAAACAAGATTCGCAGAAAGCAGAAATACAATAACGCTGTTTTTCATGATAGAATTTTAAAAATGATTATTCCGAAAGATAAATAAGCTCGTTGCCAAAATCATCATCCAGATTTTCAAGGATTTTTGCGGTTTTTATTTTTTTGAAAAGCACCTCAACAAAAAAGCTCTTTTCAAAAAACTGGCGATGGATTCCCGGAAGAAGTTCCATAAAAAGATCCATCCCGACTTTATTGTTGTGAAGATCCATTTTGGTTTCCAAAGGTTTATTAGGAAAGAGATCTTCGTGCATATCCGTCATTTTTTTGCACCATTTCAAAGCTTTTTCCGGGGATGAGATTTTGCAGCAATACATCATAATCAGACAACACCAAAGTGCATGTCGAAAAGCATTGCCAACTCCGTTTGTAGAATTTGTTTTCGGAAAAAATTTCTTGGCAAGCACAAATGACTTCACTGTTGCATAAAAACTGAGCAGCGAAAACAGCGGATGCGGCAAAGTAAGGGCGGCCAGTTTCATCATTTTCTTGAAACTCAGCTGCCGCAAAGTATTGATTAAAAGTACTGTTACTTT
>DAMDNI010000047.1:15646-16044 GCA_032083825.1 Bergeyella sp.
AAAGAAATCTCACCTTTTGAGGGTGAGACTTTTTATATTTTTAATAAAATTTTATGCTTTTGCGTACAGAAGATTTACTGTTTTGTAAACAGTAGTTTTAATGTCTGTTCTTTTCACAATAAAATCTACAAAGCCTTTTTCCTGAAGGAATTCCGAAGTCTGGAAACCTTCCGGCAAATCTTTACCTATTGTTTCGCGAATCACTCTCGGACCTGCAAACCCAATCAATGCTCCCGGTTCTGCCATAATGATGTCCGCAGTCATCGCAAAAGAGGCTGTAATCCCACCAAATGTCGGATCACATAAATATGCAATATAAGGAAGTCCCGCCTCTGAAAGCTGTGCAAGCTTTGCCTGAACTTTTGCCAGCTGCATCAGTGAAAATGCAGCTTCCTGCA
>DAMDNI010000048.1:0-6334 GCA_032083825.1 Bergeyella sp.
TATTCAGCCAATGAATTAAACAAAACAGCAAACGGAATAGATAGAGGTGCCGTATATACAGTTGTAGAAGATGTTGTTAAAGATAAAACGTTCAACTTCGTATCTCATTTTGATACAAAGCTTCAAAGCAACTGGAAGCTGAATATCAATTTTAACTATCAGAACTTAAATTCTGACAACTTTAGAAGAATAGCAGATCTATTGGGAGCAAATTATGCAAATAATTTGAATGCTTTTATGAACGATGCTCAATATAATGTTGATGATGCGAATGTGAAAGTATATAAAGGAGACAGAACTCAATATTCTTATGAATTAAACAGAAGTGCTTATGCATTAAATATCTCTTCGGAAGTTGATTTTCCTAAATGGAATATTGTAGGATCTATTTTTAGTTCTTATTCTGAATCTTATAGGGACGGAAACTACAGACACGCAGCTTTCCTAAATAATTCTAAAGGGAAAAGTGCAATATATGACGCTTTAGATGCAGGGATTAAAGGTAAAATTACTTATAAGATAAATGGTAAAAACTTCATTGTATATAATGGAGCATTCTTTAGCCTGGCACCTACTCTTAATGAGATATTTATCAATCCTAGAGTAGCAGATTATGTGACACCAGGTGTAAAAAATCAGATCATAAACTCTAATGACTTAAGTTATATTTTAAGGGGACAAATTCTAAAGATGAGATTTTCTGCGTACTATACGACAATCAGTAATTCAACAGATATTGCAAGATATTACGCTGATGTAGATAGTGGTGCTGGAACGTCATTAAGCACATTGGTTAATGAAGCGGTTTCTGGAGCAGATAAAAGATATATGGGCGTAGAACTAGGTTTAGATGTTAAAATAACACCGACTCTTAATGCCTCTGCTGTTGCAAGTGTGGGAGATTATGAATATACAAATAATGCAAGTGTTTCCACCTTTGATGATATCAATAATTTTAGAGGAGAAGATTTTTGGTTAAGCAAAGCAAACATTAAAGGGTATAAAGTAGCAGGAACACCACAGAAAGCCTTTTCATTCGGATTAAAATATAATTCCCCTAAATATTGGTGGGTAGGAGCGACAGCAAACTATCTTATGGATCAGTATCTGGACTTTTCTGCATTAAATAAGACAGCATACATGTATACTGACAGTACAACTAATGATACTTACACCGATGCAACTCCTGAGCTGATTGCGAAACTAACTGCTCAAAAGAAATTTGATGATCAGTTTATGCTGAATGCAAATGCAGGAAAATCATTTCTTATAGGCAAATATAGAATGGGAATAAGCGTATCGGTTAATAATATACTGAATAACAGGAATTATGTAACCGGAGGCTTCGAGCAAGGAAGAAATGTTAACTTTACAAATGCTCTTGCAGATTCTGAAAAAGAATATCCTAATTTTGCTCCAAAATTATGGTACGATAGAGGAACAACATTTTTTGCTAATGTTTATTTAAGGTTCTAATTAAAAGTTCAAACATGAAAAAATACAATTCGATTTTTAAATATATTTTCATTCTAGCTACATCATTTATTTTATTTGGATGTGTACATGATGATAAATATGATGAGCCGAATCTTGATGGTTATCAATGTGGAGAGTTAACGGCTACAATGACTATTGCTCAAGTGAAGGCGAAATATACAGCAAATACACCGGCAAATTCAACCTATGTATTTCCTGATGATTCTAATGATATTCTTGAAGGATATGTTTCATCTTCAGATGATACAGGGAATATTTATAAGTACATTTATATTCAAGATTCGCCAGATAATCCTACTGAAGGTTTTACAATTAGCGTTAACTCTTTGAATAATTATACCAAATATCCTCAAGGGTCTAAAATCTATATTAAATTAAAAGGTTTAGCAGTAGGAGTATATGGTGGAGTTGTACAATTAGGAGCAATGGTTGATGGAGTTTATGGAAGAATACCTGAAGCAAAAGTATATTCAAGTATACTTAGGTCTTGTCAGGAAAAAGAAATAATTGTCCCTAAAGTAATGACATTGGCACAGATGGTAACAGCTAATGATAAGTTGTTAGGAGCTCTTATTCAGGTGAATGATGCTGAATTTACAAATACAGTATTGTGCTCTGTATATGCACCAACAGGTCTTACTGTTGATAGACCAATTGCAGATCCAAGTACGACTACTACAAGGATCGTAAGAAATAGTGGATATGCATCATTTGCAAATAAAATATTACCTGCAGGAAAAGGGAAATTTGTTGGGATTTACAGCAAATATAATTCAACGTATCAAATGTATGTTGTAAGGGATACTGATCTTGATATGAATACATTCCCACGTAAAGACGGAATTGCAAGTAATCCTTGTGGGTTTGACCCAGCTTCTCTTACCCAGAAAACAGTTGCAGAGCTTAAGCAATTGTATACGACAGGAGCTTATACTCAGATTGCAGGAGACTTCTATGTAAAAGCTCAGGTTACAGCAAATGACGAAACAGGAAACCTATATAAATACGTTTATATTGAAGATGCTACCGGAGGTATCCGTGTGAACATCAATAAAACGAATCTATATCAGGATCCAAGATTTAAATTGGGTAAAAAAGTAATCATCAAATTAAAAGATCTCTATATAGGAAAAGTAAGTGGTGAATATCAAGTTGGTCAGCCATATAATGGAAGTGTAGGACAAATTGCAGAAGCAGATGTGTTTAAACATTTCTTTGACTCTAATGAAAGTGCCACTGTTGTTCCAACCGAAAGAACGATTTCGCAATTGACAGCTGATGATGTAGGAAAATGGGTGAAGATTAAAAATGTTCAGGTTATAGAAGATGATCTATTTAAAACTTACGCAGCCGGAACAGCAACAACAAATCGTACGTTAGAAGACTGTTCAGGAAACAAAGTTATTCTTAGAACCAGTGGTTATGCAGATTTTGCAGGTATTGAGCTAGATGCAGGAAAAGGAGATCTATATGCAATCGTGAGTGTGTATAATGGAACATATCAGCTTTGGATTCCTTATCTAAAAAATGCAGACTTTGACGATGCAAGATGCGATGGTACAGTTCCTAAAAAATATGAAACTCTTTTCAGTGACGGATTCACAAATTTAGCTAATTGGACAGTTTCAAATGTTACCGGAACTCAAACATGGACTACCACTACTTACGGAAATCCTGCACCAAGTGCATACATGGATGGAAACAGAGTGGCTAATGAAGACTGGCTGATTTCTAAAAAAGTTTCACTTTCGGGAGGCTATAACGATGCATTTTTCTCTTTTGAGACTGATGCAAGATATACTGGTAATGCTTTAGAAGTATATGTCACAGATAATTATACGGGTTCAGTATCTACTACTACTTGGACTAAAGTTGATCCGATTCTGGATACAGATTTGGCAGCATATGCAGGATTTGTAAGCTCAGGTAGAGTAAGCCTTAATGCATTTCTTAATAAAGAGGTTGTAGTTGCTTTCAAATATACATCAGTAGCTGGAGCTTCAACAACTTATGAACTAGATAATTTCGCTGTAAAAGCTACAAAAGAATAGTTCCTTCTTTAAATACAAACAAAAAAACAGCTCCAGACCGGAGCTGTTTTTTTTATAGAGCGAAATGAAATCAAAAATTAAATCTCACCCCTAAATTTATATTTAACAAAGTCGCTTTTGAGTAATATTTCTCTACACTTTTATCCTCAAGCTGTACATCTGAAGAATAAAAATATAATTTAGGACTTGCGAAAACCTGTATTTTTTTACCATCAGAAATATCGTACAATATTTTACCGCCTACAATGAAACTGTCAGCATGCTCCTTAAAATCATCCGACCTATAATCAGAACGGCTTCTAAGTGTCATTCCGCCAGTTCCTATCTGGCCTTCTATTTCCATTTTTTTACTTAAAGAATGCTGATAAATTAAAAAAATAGAATAATCCGAAAGTGTAGGACTATGCAAAGAACCAAAAACACTTTCGTCTTTCACAGAAGTGAAGAAATTATTATACTCAACACCAATACCGAAATTGTACAAGAAAATCCCCTGAAATCCAACTCCTAAGCCTGTAAATGTTTTTAAGCCGTCTTTCATGAAATTATTTCCTAGCGGAGATAAGACGTTTCCTTTAATATCAACAGAAAATCTGGCTTTCTGGCCGTATGAATATCCCGTGCAGCCAAGTAAAATCAAAAAAATATACTTTTTCATTATTGCAGTTGGATGTTTGAAAATTTTACATAATTTTTATTTTCCGGCAAAATAATGGATAAAGAATCATAGCTCAAAACACAGCCATCTGCAGGTGTAGAAAAGCTCTCAATTTTTTGATTGATGAAAAGGCTGG
The DNA here is from genome assembly GCA_032083825.1 of Bergeyella sp. Classification (GTDB taxonomy): domain Bacteria; phylum Bacteroidota; class Bacteroidia; order Flavobacteriales; family Weeksellaceae; genus DAMDNI01. Next base: position 4,343 of record DAMDNI010000048.1, read on the forward strand.
TACGGTTTGTAGTCCCGGCTCCTCCCAAACGGAAAGTACCGTCACTTTTTGTAGTTCCTTTGGAAACCAGAATGTCCTGATTAATGAGCTGTAAAGGTAAATCCCCTGTTGTTTGCGTTCCGGAGCTTATTTTGCCTTCAACAAAAATTCGGGTGTCATTTACATATTCCGAGCTGCATTCATTGCCCGACATCAAGATGGTCAAGCCGAAAAGGTAAATTAATTTCATGGTAAAAAAACTTTTGTTTAAAGATAATCATTAAAATGAAGCAAATATATACCTCCATCACGACCAAATATTAAATTCGTATTTTTGCATCAGAAACGGTTTCGGAAAACTCCCGAAATCGTATTTCTGTTTTTATATTTTTCAATATGCAGCTTAAAACACTAAATGAAACTCTTCTTCAGAATCTTTTACAAAAAAAATTCGGGAAAGAGATTTTTGATACTCTTGATATACACCAGCATATTTCAGTAAAAGGAAGTGCAGGATCTTCAATTTCACTTTTTATTACGGAACTTTTTTTATCCCGTCAGAAAACGATTCTCTTTCTTTTAGATGACAAAGAAAAAGCATTGTATGCAAGCGGAGAATTGGAAGAGTTTTTGGGAAGAGATCGGGTTTTATATTTTCCGGCGACGCATTTAGAGCCATATCAGATTGAAAAGACACAAAATGCCAATCTGGTTTTGAGAACAGAAGTAATCAATAAGCTTACTTCAGAAAATTCATCAAAAGTAATTGTCGCATATTCCGGTGCACTTTCCGAAATGGTTCTGAAAAAAGAAGATTTCAAAGCAATCTCCCTGAAAATCAGAACAGGTGATCAATTAGATTTTGATATCGCGGAAGAATTGATAGAAAAGTACAGTTTCCATCAGTCCGATTTTGTTTCCGAACCCGGGGAATTCTCTGTAAGAGGTGGGATTGTAGACATATTTTCCTATTCCAGCGAAGTTCCGTACAGGATCACTTTTTTCGGAAACGAGGTGGAAAGCATTAAAACTTTTGATATTGAAACCCAACTTTCAAAAGATAAAGCTGATGAATTTGAATTGGTTTCCAATATGAATTTTTCTGTTTCAGGGGATAAAGTTCCGCTTTTTAATCTTCTGCCTGCAGACAGTTTTGTAATAACAGATGAAGGATTTTCTTCTGTTCAGAAAATCAAGGCATTTTATCAGAAAGCAGATGAAAAATTTGAAACTTTTAGCAAAGATATCAACCATAGAAAACCACATGAGCTTTTCATGTCGGACGAGCTTTTCATTAAAAATTTGCAGAAATTCAAAACCATTGATTTCGGAACATTTCAGATGAAAGATTTTCCTTCTTTTGATTTGAAAATTAATCAGACTCCGCAGCCGTCTTTTCATAAAAATTTTGAAATGCTTGCCGAGGATCTTAATGCGAAAAAGGAAGAAGGATACGAGATATGGATTTCCTTTTCCTCCGAAAAGCAGAAAGAACGCTTGGAAAGTATTTTTGAGGAATTAAAACATGAAGTTATGTTCAGATCATTCAAATCTGAGCTTCATGAAGGGTTTGTAGACCAGGATTATAAGATTTCCGTTTATACAGACCACCAGATTTTTGACCGTTTCCAGAGATATAAGCAGAAAAATAGTTTTGCTAAATCCGAACAGCTCACGCTTAAAGATTTGATGTCACTAAAAATCGGGGATTACATTGCTCACATCGATCACGGAATCGGAAAATTCATGGGATTGGTAAAAGTGAACAATGACGGCAAAATACAGGAATGCTTTAAGCTGACGTATAAAAACGGGGATTTGCTCTATGTAAGCATTCATTCCCTGCATAAAATTTCAAAATATAACGGCCCGGACGGAAAAGAAATTGTTCTCAGCAAACTCGGTTCTCCAGCCTGGAAATCTTTAAAACAAAAAACAAAAGCAAAGGTAAAACAGATTGCTTTTGATCTCATCAAGCTTTATGCCCAGCGAAAAACAGCAAAAGGATTTCAG
>DAMDNI010000048.1:6344-12864 GCA_032083825.1 Bergeyella sp.
GGATTTCAGTATTTACCCGATTCTTATCTTCAGAACGAATTGGAAGCGAGTTTCCTTTACGAAGATACACCGGATCAGGAAAAAGCAACTCTTGATGTAAAAAAAGACATGGAAGCGGAAACCGTGATGGATCGGCTGATTTGCGGAGATGTCGGTTTCGGGAAAACAGAAGTTGCAATTCGTGCTGCTTTTAAAGCTGCAACTGACGGAAAGCAGGTTGCAATTCTGGTACCCACTACGATTCTTGCATTTCAGCATTTCAGAAGTTTTAAGGAAAGGCTAAAAGATTTCCCGGTAAACATTTCTTATCTGAACAGATTCCGCACTGCAAAGCAAAAATCAGAAACCCTTGAAGGCCTGAAAAACGGGAAAGTTGATATCGTAATCGGAACGCATCAGCTGGTTTCAGACAAAGTGAAATTCAAAAATCTAGGATTGCTGATTATTGATGAGGAACACAAATTTGGAGTTTCTGTAAAAGACAAGCTTAAAACCATGAAAACCAATGTCGATACGCTGACACTGACCGCAACCCCGATCCCGAGAACCTTGCAGTTTTCACTGATGGCAGCCCGTGATCTTTCGGTGATTAAAACGCCTCCGCCAAACAGGCAGCCTGTTGACACCAATATCATTGGTTTTAATGAAGAAATCCTTCGGGATGCAGTTTCTTACGAACTGCAGCGTGACGGCCAGGTTTATTTCATTAATAACAGGATTGAAAATCTTAAAGATATTGCGGGATTAATCCAGCGTTTAGTTCCTGATGCAAAGGTCATTACAGGGCACGGGCAAATGGACGGAAAACAGCTTGAGCAGAATGTCCTGGATTTTATGGAAGGGAAGTATGATGTTCTCATTTCTACCACTATCGTTGAAAGCGGAGTGGATGTTCCGAATGCAAATACGATTTTCATTAATGATGCCCAACGTTTCGGGATGGCAGATCTTCACCAGATGCGCGGAAGAGTAGGGCGAAGCAATCGCAAAGCATTTTGTTATCTGATAACACCACCTTTTGATATGATGACATCGGATGCTCGAAAACGCCTGGAAGCGATTGAACAGTTTTCGGATTTGGGAAGCGGATTCCAGATTGCTATGAAAGATCTGGAAATCCGTGGAGCCGGAGATCTTCTGGGAGCGGAACAAAGCGGATTTATCAACGAAATGGGATTTGAAACCTACCAGAAACTAATGCAGGAAGCACTTGAAGAATTGAAAGACGATGCAGATTTTGAGAATCTTTTTGAAAATGAAGAAGACCGCAACAAACTTTTCAAATCTACAAAAGAAGTAAATATTGATACCGATCTTGAACTGATGCTCCCTGATTATTACGTAAGTTCTACAGAAGAAAGATTATCATTATATCAAAAACTTGCAGATATTCAGGATCAAAAAGAACTTACCCAGTTTGAGAATGAACTGAAAGATCGTTTCGGAGAGCTGCCGAAAGAAGCGGTTAACCTCCTGAAATCGGTAGAGCTGAAATGGCTTGCTTCAGAAATCGGATTTGATAAACTGGTGGTGAAAAATAAAATATTCCTGGGGTATTTTCCGGCAAATCCGCAGGATAAATTTTACCAGAGCGAAAAATTTAAAAAAATTATCTCTTATCTGACACAAAATCCTTCCGAAGCAACACTGAAAGAAAAAAACAACCAGCTGATGATGAGGAAAGACCAGGTGAAAAACGTAGATCAGGTGAACAGTATTTTGGTTAAAATGCTGGAATAAATTATATTTGATTCCGTTATTTAATTATTACATTTGCAACAAATTAACAGAATGAAGAAATTCCTTTTACCTTTTGCATTATTGTTGAGTGTATTTATGCTCTTTTCCTGCGAATCCAAAAGAGCGGAAAACGGTGATCTCCTTTTCGGTCTCGATGATGTTCCGGTAACAGGAGGCGGAGGAACTTCCGGAAATACAAAATTATTAAGCAAAGTAACAGCTGTAGACGACGAAGGATTGTTAACAACCATTACTTATACTTATACCGCTGGCAAGCTGACAGCAGCAAAATATGTATCAGAAGAAAGTACAGAAGAGTTTACATTAATATATGACGGAACAACCCTTACAAAATTAAATGTAAAAAAGGATGATGGAGTTGATGTTTTGACTTCCTATCTTGATCTTACTTATGATTCCGGAAGATTGGTAAGTGCATCAGGAAAGATGGAAGCTGAAGGTTCTACAGAATTGATGCGGAATGAGACCGTGTTTTCTTATAATCCTGCAGGAAAAACAAATAAGATTGTAACATTTTTAAAAAGCGAAGATCCGGATAATCCGGGACAATATATTAATGTAAATTCTTTAACTAGCGATCTTCAATATAGCGGAGACAATATTTCTTATTGGAAATTATCCATGGAAACTTTTATGAGCGGGCCAATTGTAATTCCGCCGATGATTGTCGAAATCAATCTCAGCAATTATGACACTCAGAAGAATCCGTTTGCAACTCTGCCTCAAGCATTTACTTTGGCAGGAGCACATTTTAATTCATCTACAAATTCAATAAGCGGATTATCAAAATACAACTATAAATCTGTAACAGCTGTAACAATGGGAGTCAGCCAGAATTTTACCGTTACTTATGCTTATGATAGTGATGGTTATCCTGTAAAAAGTACAGGATCCGATGGCTCTGTAATTAATTTTGAATATATTATTCCATAGAGATTTATGAAATACCTTATCGTCGGCATCGGCAACAAAGGAGAACAATATACAGAAACCCGGCATAATGTCGGGTTTAAAATTGCTGAAAAAATTGCTGAAACTATAGAAGCCCCTTTTAAAACAGCAAATTTCGGCTGGATGGCGGAAGGAAAATATAAAGGGAGAAAAGTATTTATCCTGAAACCTGATACGTATGTGAATCTTTCAGGAAATGCAGTTCGTTACTGGATGCAGAAAGAAAATATCCCCTTAGAAAATCTTTTGGTGGTTACGGATGATCTTGCACTTCCTTTTGGAACTCTCCGCTTAAAAGGAAAAGGATCTGATGCCGGTCATAATGGGCTGAAAAATATACAGCAAGTTCTTAATACCCCAAATTATGCACGATTACGTTTTGGCATTTCCTCAGATTTTGAAAAAGGAAGACAAGTCGATTATGTAATCGGCGAATGGGCTGAAGAGGAAAAAGAAAAACTCCCCGAAAGAATCGGGAAGTTTTCTGAAGCAGCATTATCTTTTGTTTTTGCGGGATTGAATAACACAATGTCTTCTTTTAACGGGAAATAATTCCCGGGAAAGAAAATTTATAGCCAGTTTACAATACCGGTTTCCACATCGTAATTGGCTCCTACAATTTTTATTTTACCTTCTTTTTCAAGATTTCGCAAGGTAGAGCTGTTGTGGCGGATATCTTCAATTGCCTGCTTTACATTGTGCTGGTTTAATCTTTCCAGAAGGTCTTCATTTTTTGAAGAACGGTCTTCACCATCCTTAATGATATCTTTGATAATCGGATCAAAATGATAAATCAGATGATTTAGATTATCCATTCCGAGTCCTTCTATTTTTTCAGCATCCAGACCGCCTTTTAATGCACCGCATTTGGTATGTCCTAAAACTACAACCAGTTTTGAACCGGCAACATTACAGCCAAATTCCATAGAACCTAATATGTCCTGATTCACAAAGTTTCCGGCAATCCTTATACTGAAGATATCTCCTAAACCCTGATCAAAAATGAGTTCTGCGGACGTTCTGCTGTCGATACAGCTTAATACTACAGCAAATGGCCATTGTCCTTCACGCGTGTCATTCACTTGCTCAAGAAGGTTTCTGTTAACTTTTAAATTATTTACGAATCTTTGATTCCCTTCTTTTAAAAACTGTAATGCTTTTTCAGGAGTAATGGTCGACTGTGTTTCTGATGTATGTGCTTTCATAAATTTTTATCTTTTTGGGGATTTTTTAATTTTAATAATAATAAAGGTGACTACATGGCTCTTCTGTGCGTAATAATCACGTGCGAATCTTCATCGCTTGCATATTCTCTGTAAGAGGTTTTAAAACCAACCAGCTCAACAGTAATGTCTTCTTCTCTGGCTCTTACATTCGCGAAATCCTGAATCATTTCAAGAACATCGGTCGTAATGTAGGAGGTTGATCTTGCATCAATGGTTACTTTAGAGCCGGGTTTTACATTTTTCAATGTTTTTTTAATGGCAGCTTTATTCAAAAATGAAACTTCTTCAGCAAGTTTTAGCGTAAATTCATCTGTATCATCCAGCTCTTCTCTGCTTAGATAATATGCTCTTTTCATATTTCCCTGGAGAATGTAGAAAACGGAAATCAGCAAGCCGATTCCAACACCTTTTAGCAAATCGGTAGCTACAACTGCTACAACAGTTGCGACAAAAGGAATGAACTGATACTTCCCGTTGTGCCAGAAATGTTTGAATGTTGCCGGCTTGGCAAGTTTGTATCCTACAAGAATGAGTACAGCTGCCAGCGTTGCCAAAGGAATCATATTCAGGATGATAGGGATAGACAATACACAGATCAGCAATAAAACTCCATGGATAATTGCGGAAACTTTGGAAGTCGCACCTGCATTTGCATTTGCAGAACTTCTCACCACTACTGATGTCATAGGAAGACCTCCGATGACAGAGCTTAAAATATTCCCTATTCCCTGCGCTCTAAGCTCAAGGTTGGTATCCGTAATTCTTCTTCTGATATCCAAACGGTCAGAAGCTTCGATACAAAGCAATGTTTCAATAGACGCTACAATTGCAATTGTTCCGCCCACGATCCAAACCTGTGGATTAGTAAATCCGGCAAAATCCGGCAGAGTGATAAGGTTTTTAAAATCATCAAGACTTTGCGGAACGGGTAATGTTACCAAATGATCAGGGCCGATTGCAAGGCTGCTTCCTGACATTTTGAAAAGTTCATTCACAAGAATTCCAGCTATTACTGCTACTAGGGCTCCTGGAAGCATTTTAAGCCTTTTAAGCGAAGGGATATGATCCCATGCCAGCAAGATTGCTACCGAAATAAGCGTTACCACTACAGCTCCCGGATGTATTGCTGAAAGTAATTCTGTGAAATATCCGAAATTAATCCCACCCTGAAAGATGGTTTCGTTTCCTTCATAGTCTTTGTCAAAGCCTAATGCATGAGGAATTTGCTTTAAAATAATAATAATTCCGATACCGGCAAGCATTCCTTCAATGACATTGTTAGGGAAATAATTAGAAATGCTTCCTGCCCTAATGAAGCCCAGAACAAGCTGAATAATCCCAGCAATGATTCCTGCACAAAGAAATAATTCAAATGCGCCTAGATCTGTAATTGCGGTTAGTACAATTGCTGTTAAACCAGCGGCCGGCCCTGATACCGAAATATTAGAATTACTGAGTGATCCTACGACCAGACCTCCTACGATTCCGGCAATTACTCCGGATAACGGCGGAGCTCCGGATGCGAGAGCAATACCTAAACATAAAGGTAGTGCTACTAAAAATACGACTAAACCAGAGGGGAAATTCTCTTTAATCCCTCCAAACAAAGATGTTGCTTTTTTCATGATTTTGAAATAAATGTCTGCTTTTCTGACATGTAAAACCTGTCAAATTTAATTTTGATAAATTCTAAAAAAGAGGATTTTGGAAAACAGGGATTTGTCTTCCTTCGAAATCAGGATTAAGCTTCCGGAGGCGGGGAAAATATAGTAAGATAAGGGGAACAATGAGTACTTTCGTTAATTCCCACATAAGGTTTTTCATGAAATTCTGATTCGCAAAACTTTAGAAAGTCATGTACATTCAGTGTTCTGGGAATCGTTTTTTCGTAAACAACGAAACTTGACGAGTGGTTTTCTTCTTCATTCATCATCACATTGGTTTGCGGCAGATCCCAACCTATTATAGCAGCAATTCCCGGAAGTGCTGTAAAATTGAGAAAAACAAATAATGTAATAATACTCCAAATCTTCATAGTCGTCATACTTTGCTGGTTATCAGCTTTTTCTTCTGCTCATTACCCAGTCAGAATCAGTCAGGTTATAGATCTTTTGAATGTCTTTTAAGGTTTTTTCAAAATCAATTTCAAGATCGATAATCTTTCCTGTTCTTAAATCAAATACCCAACCGTGTACGAGAGGATATTCTTCCAAAATGTAGCGTTCCTGAACGCACGCCATTTTAGTAACGTTTATGCATTGTTCCTGAACATTCAGCTCAACAAGGCGGTCATAACGTTTGGCTTCATCTTCAATTGCATCAAGCTCTTGCTGGTGTAAACGGTATACATCACGAATTGTTCTTAGCCAAGGATTCATCAGGCCTAAATCTTGTGATGTCATCGCAGCTTTTACACCGCCGCAGTTATAATGGCCACAAACTACAATATGTTTCACTCTTAGATGTTCTACCGCGTATTGGATAACAGCTGTTGAACTCATATCTAAAGTGTTCACTACATTGGCAATATTTCTGTGAACAAATACTTCGCCCGGTTTTGCACCCATCAGTTCTTCAGCAGT
>DAMDNI010000048.1:12874-15947 GCA_032083825.1 Bergeyella sp.
GAAAATAACTTCATACGATTGTAACATAAAATAAAATTTAATTGAGTTAATTATTTATTTCGTTAAAATTATTTTCCATATTGATAGATTGTATCAATAATTATGCAAAAATAATAGTTTAGACCGTAATTTACTAAGATTTAACAAAAGTTTAATATTATAAAAGAATAAAATTGTATTCAATATTCTATAAAGTGCTGAGATTCAAAATCATTATATTTTATTGTTGATATAACCTTCTGTCGCATTTTCTTTTGATGCGATTGTGGCAGGATTTCCCATCACGACAGAATTGTCCGGAACATCAAAATTGACATAGGCATTTGGAGCGATCAAAACATTATTGCCAATTGTAATGTTTCCCACGATAACGGCATTTGGGCCAATCCACACCTCGTTTCCGATTTGGGGAAAGCCTTCGTTTTTGCCACGGTTTTGCTGTCCGATTGTCACACCTTGTGCAATGTTGCAGTTTTTCCCGATTCTGGATTTTGGGTTAATGACAAGACTTCCCCAATGTCCCAGATAAAAACCTTCTCCGATTTGTGTTTCCGGATAAATCTGAAAACCGTATCTGATTTGATGTTTTCTTAAAACCATACGCCAGAAAATCCCCTGCAATGATTTTTTACGATATTGTTGGCATTTTCGCAGAATATAAATATAATGCAGGTTCGGATTTATACATTTTTTCCAGATCTCGGCTGAGGAAAGCCATTTTCCGCTTTCCCTGTAAAAATCTTTTTGTATGGTAGAGTAGCTCATTTTAAAATGGTAAAATAAAAACTATATTTCATCAATGATTTTCATGATCGAATGTACGGAATTTTCCAGATTGAAAGACATTTTGTAATGTTCAAGCTCATTTTGAAATTTGATGAAACTCTTAGGTTCTGTCAGTGCTTTTTTCATTCCCAGATAGATTCCCTCTTCGGAATTTTCTATAATGAGTCCGAGTTTTCCGTTTTCCAACATTTCACTGACGCCGGAAACTTCGGTTGCAATGATATTTTTCTTTAAAGTAATGGCTTCAAACAAAACAGTCGGAAAACCTTCATAACGCGAGCTCAGGATATAAAAGTCAGCCTTTTTGAAATAGGGATAAGGATTATCAGTAAAACCAAGGAGCGTTGCGGTTTGATCAACATTAAGTTCGGTTTTCAGAGTCTTAATATTTGGAAAATCATAGCCATCGCCAATAATCAGAATTTTATGCTTAAATCCTTCATCCAAAAGCTTTTTATGAACTTTCAAAAGACGATCAAACCCCTTTTGCGGAAAAACTGTTCCTACAGAAACGAAGGTTGGAATATTTTCATCAAAGTTGTATTTTTCTGCATTTAATCTAGATTTTTTAAGAATCTCTTCTGTATCTAAAGGGTTGTAAATTCTTGCAATTCGATTTTTTTCGTCCTGATTTCTGGCAAGGTTTTCAAAATCTTTCTGAATCTGTTCAGAAATCACAAGGATCTTATCAAATCCAAAAAACTTCTGAATTTCTTCATCTGTATAATGATGAAAATGTGTCTTACGAAGATCGTTGTGGATCCAGATGATTTTTTTTGAAGATTTTATCGGGGAATTCAATATCTCATCCCGGAAACCATGAATAGCAGCAAATTCGATGTCGTATTTTTTGTTTTTCAAAATCCATTTATACAACAGTTTTGGGAATCTTTTTAATATCGATTGATAGATGACTCTTTTTGCTTTTTTAGGGATATCTTTCGGGCGATTGGTGGTAATCATTTCACCTTTGTTGAGGTAGAAAATATTAATCCATTCAGGGACTTCTGTGAGATATTTCCCGGAATATAAATTGAGAAGAAGATCGATCTCGTATTTGTCTTTTGGAAGGTTTTTTAGGAAAGTCACCAATACTTTTTCTGCTCCGCCATGACGAAGAGAACCAATTCTGATCAAGATTTTCTTTTTTTCCGGCATTTATTTCACTGGTTTATATTGATGCGGAAGATTTTCCTTGATGTAAGCATCTAATTGCGGGCGTACATTTTCAAGTTCGCGGGGATACAGCGTGTTATTCTGAAGAGCTTTGTCTCCGTATTCTTCAATTGTACAGATGAATTTTGCAGGAACGCCTGCAAAAACGGTATTTTCCGGCATTGAAGAATTCAGGACAGAACCTGCTCCCAAAATACAATTGTCACCCATTTGCGAACCGGGAAGCAGAGTACAGTTGTTGCCGATGAAACAGTTTTTCCCGATTCTAATTCTCCCGAAATTTCTCGCATCAGCATATTTTTGCATACTTCGGATGGTATACATGGCGCCGTCATGATTGATAAAAGTACAGCCTGCCGTTATTTTTGTATTGTCACCAATTTCAATAAGATAAGGTTCGGATCCGAAGGCGGGAGCTTTGATGAAAGATACGTTTTTTCCCACTTTCATTCCTCTGGATTTACAAATTTCGATATAGGATTTTTTATAAATATTTTCCCAGATGGTATGGATTTTCAATATGGCTCTATACAGGAAATTCATGGGTTATTTTTCTGCTAATTTAATAATGATATTTTCAACAGTGTCAAAAATCTTCTGATTATCAAACTGTTTTTCAGAATCTTTAAGATTTTCCTGGATATGAGAAATCAAGTCTTTATCAGTTATAAATTTTTTCATCGCATCATACATTTCTTCCACTTCATAATTGATGAGATAGCCATTTTTCTGATGTTCGATCATTTCAGGAATTCCGCCAACATTGGTGGAAATAATCGGCTTTTGAAGAATCAGCGTATCTGCAATAATGAGCGGCCAACCTTCTGATTCTGATGGCATGACGAAAAAATCTGCATTTTTCACATAAGGATACGGATTGAGCAAAGAGCCTAACAAAATAAAGCTTTCTTCTACCTGCAGATTTTTAATCTGATTTTCGAGGTTTTCTTTCTCTTCACCATCTCCAATAATATAAATCTTGTGAGCAAAACCATCTTTGAGGAGCTTTGAATGGGCTTCTATCAGTTTGTGGTAGCCTTTTCGCGAATGAAGTCTTCCAACAGAGACAAAGACAGGATTTTCGGTTTCGAAATCGGGGATAAAATCTTGC
>DAMDNI010000049.1:0-14639 GCA_032083825.1 Bergeyella sp.
CTGCACTGGATAAAGTTTTTACGTTTCCTGAACCCAGACCAACTGCTGCGGCTCCTGTTCCGGCTATATCAGCCATTTTTCCCAGAAATTTGGCGTTAAGCCCGGATTTCTTTTGCTTCACAAAAACAAAATCTTTTCCTGCAGGCAGGTAGATCTGGATTTGCGATCCCCTTTTGAGGTGAATGGAGTCATTTACCACGAGTTCGGTTTGATTGTTTTGGATTGAAGTTAAGGCCAATTGGGCTTGAAACGCTGAAGATGCAGAAAGTAAAATAACTGCTGAGAAAATTAAATTTTTCATGAATTTGTGTTTTATAATTATTTTAGTAATTGAACTCTTTCAATTATCTTATGATTACCGTAGTATATAGGATCAGGCATCAATATATGCGGTAGGCCAATGTTGTCCATGTTGATACGAGTACCATTACCTAAATCATAATAAACACCGTCATCATCAGATTCGTTAATAGGAAATGGATTTTCATCTGCGGGATCTGATTTTTGTTCTTTCTGCAACTGTGATTTTTCATCCGTCCAAATGGCTCCAGATTGCATTTCTAAGTCAAGTTTGAGCATGGTTTTTGCCCAGCTTTTTTCTGGTGATTCTTCCATTTTATTCTTTTTTATGATTAAAATTATTTTACCAAATATAGATAAAATTTCAGAAAAAGATACTAATAAGATACTACTTTTTAGTGGTAACATAAATGATGGCGATTTATAAGATTTGTAATGTAGAAATCTTAAAGATGAAAGCCATGCCTGATCCAAATACTAAAGAAGAAGTTTTACAGAAACTTGGAGAACGAATTAAGTCTCTGCGAATCGCAAAGGGCTATTCAAGCTATGAATATTTCGCTTACGAGCATAATATTTCCCGCGCACAATTCGGGCGGTATGAGCGTGGCGAAGACTTGCGATTCAGTACACTTGCCAGAATTATTTCGGCTTTTGACATGACTTTTGAAGAGTTTTTCTCAGAAGGATTTCAAGATAAAGGATCACAAAAATAGAGAAGGAACAAAATTTCAAAAAAATGCTGACAAATAGGGAGTTAAAATCAATTTACATCATCGTATTCAAAATACTGTTACTGAAAATTATTAGTTGTAATTTTAAAAGTCTTGTTCGCAATCACAATCTAATATATAGTCCTTAATAAAAAAATTCATATAATTCCTTACTTCTATCAATGAACCATTATAATCAAATCCTAAAACTAACCTCAAAATTTCTGACTGATGTATAAAACTATCTTTTCCGTAACCTGCTGCTTTCAAATGGACCAACTTATTTCTAAAATCTATTAATGTTATTACTTTACTCTTAAAAGAAGATTTTTCTGCTGGGAATTTCTTTTCACATTGAGGAACGATTTTAAATAGTTTGGTTTTAAAATCAATTTCATTTTGAATTTGAGTATAGTTATAAGTTTCTGTCCTTTTTGCAGTGTCAACCTTATATTCAAACTGTTTTCTTGCTATTATTTCATTTACAAAACTTTCAAGAGAGACACACACACATCATAATAATCGAAGATGTGGAGTATCCAATAAAATTATATATCTCGTGTTCAGGAAAAGAGCCACCATTCCCAAAATTTGCAATTTTAGAAACCACTCCAGCTCTCATATCTTCAGAAATTCTATAGTTGTGATATGCATTATCATAAAAAACCATTGGAAGAATTGGGAAATTAATTATCAGGTTTTGCTGTGATTTTTTATCCTTATACATAAAACCAAGAAAATTTCGGTCTTGATCAGTTTTAAGAATTGTCAGTAACTGTTTTTCATTTTTTATATCATTTATGTATTTTGGTTTACTATCATCAATAGGAATATTATCCATACTAGCAAGTTCAAGAAACCGTTTTTTGATATGTTTCATAATCTGTATTTATGTACTATATTGTATGTTGAAATTATTATGGTAATTTCTCTATTGGTCGAATTAGGAATAAACAATGATGAAATTGATAATCTTTTTAAGCATTCAAAAAATTATGTTCAGGATATCTACCTGCACAATAAGTCTTTGTCTTTTAAAATAAAATCTGAATTATTTCCCGAAGACTAATATCATAGTATCATAAATAGGAAGTATGCTCTTATACGTTCATTTTTATAAAAATCCATAGTGTTCAACTATTTTTTTTCGCTAATTTTGAAAGATTACGAAAAACTAAAATGACGACTCAAAACTATGTGGAATCTATCAACAGTAGATTCAAACTGGGTAACGCAACCGAACATACCTTTCGCGGAGATTTAGCTCAATTAATTGAAACTTTGGTTCCCGATATTGTGGCAACCAATGAACCAAAACGACAGAAATGCGGCGCTCCCGATTATATTTTAACGAGGAAAGAAATACCGATTGGTTTTATCGAAGCCAAAGATATTGGCGATAAAGACTTGGACGGAACCAAAAAAACGGGTAATAAAGAACAATTTGACCGCTATAAAGCCTCTCTTGAAAACCTGATTTTTACCGATTATATCAATTTCCATTTGTATAGAAATGGTGAGTTTGTGACTAAAATTTCTATAGCGGAAGTTATGGGAAATCAGATCAAAGCATTGCCCGAAAATTTTTCAACGTTTGAAAATCTGATTAAGGATATTGCTCTGTACGTTGGTCAAACCATCAAAAGCCCGAAAAAGCTGGCAGAAATGATGGCCGGAAAAGCCCGGTTGTTGGCAGATATTATCGCCAATGCTTTAATGAGTGATGAAAAAAGCAGTAGCAATTCCACTTTGCGCGATCAGATGGAAGCCTTTAAAGAGATTCTGATTCACGATATTACTCCGAAAGGTTTTGCTGATGTGTATGCACAAACCATTGCCTACGGAATGTTCGCAGCACGTTTACACGATGCTACTTTACCAACATTCAGCAGGCAGGAAGCAGCAGAATTAATTCCAAAATCCAATCCTTTTCTAAGAAAACTGTTTGGCTATATTGCCGGTCCCGATTTGGACGATCGTATCAAATGGATTGTGGACAGTCTGGTCGATATCTTCTTGGCTTGTAATGTAGAAGAAATCCTGAAGGATTACGGGAAATCTACCAAAATGGAAAATCCAATTATCCATTTCTACGAAACATTTTTGAGCGAATACGATCCAAAACTGCGCAAAGCACGTGGCGTATGGTACACACCAGCTCCGGTGGTCAGTTTTATTGTGCGCGCGGTGGATGATATTCTGAAAACCGAATTTCACCTTCCTCAAGGTTTAGCAGATACCAGCAAAACCAAAATCACTTTAAACACTCAAAATTTCAATAAAAAGAAACAGAAATACGAAACGGTAGATCAGGAAGTCCATAAAGTGCAAATCCTTGATCCTGCAACCGGAACCGGAACTTTCTTAGCCGAAGTGGTGAAACACGTACACCAGAAGTTTGTAGGGCAACAAGGCATTTGGAGCAATTATGTGGAAAAGCATCTCATCCCAAGACTCAATGGTTTTGAACTTTTGATGGCTAGTTACGCAATGGCTCATCTACAGATGGATTTACTGCTGAAAGATACCGGCTACAAAGCCACTTCTGATGAACGATTAAAAATCTATCTCACCAACAGTTTGGAAGAAAGCCATCCCGATACCAATACACTTTTTGCCAGTTGGCTAAGCGATGAAGCCAATGAGGCTAACCGTGTAAAACGCGACACGCCGGTCATGGTGATTTTGGGAAATCCACCGTATTCTGGGGAGTCTGCTAATAAAGGCGAATGGATTATGAAGCTGATGGAAGATTACAAAAAAGAACCGGGCGGAAAGGAAAAACTGAAAGAACGAAATCCCAAATGGATTAATGACGATTATGTCAAGTTTATCCGTTACGGACAACATTTCATTGAGAAAAACGGTAGCGGTATTTTAGCGTTTATCAATCCGCATGGCTTTTTGGATAACCCTACCTTCAGAGGAATGCGTTGGAATCTGCTGAAAACTTATGATAAAATCTATACAATTGATTTACACGGGAATTCTAAGAAGAAAGAAGTTTCTCCAGATGGAAGTGCAGATCAAAATGTTTTCGATATTATGCAAGGTGTTTCTATTAATCTCTTTATTAAAACCGGAAAGAAAAAAGAAACAGAATTAGGGCAAGTATTTCATTATGATTTATTTGGAAAACGAGAAATAAAATATGATTTTTTGATTGAGAATTCATTTAAAGAGATTGATTTTAAACTATTACCTAATATTGCTCCTAATTACTTTTTTGTTAATAAAGATTTTGGGGTTCAGGAAGAATACGACGAAGGATTTAAAGTGAATAAAATTTTTCTTTTAAATAATGTGGGAATTGTCACTGCGAGAGATCATTTTACGATTCATCAAACAAAGGAAGAGCTTGAAAAAACAATAAATGAATTTTTAATTTTACATGATGAAGAAGCAAGGCAAAAATTTAATCTTGGCAAAGATGTTCGGGATTGGCAAGTTGGTTTTGCAAAAAAAGATTTATTACAAAATTATCCTGATAAAGGAAAATTTGTAAAAATATCTTATCGCCCTTTCGATGAAAAATGGACATTTTACACAGGGAATTCTAAGGGTTTCTATTGCTATCCCCGAAAGGATGTGATGCAACATTTTATATATGATGAAAATGTTGGATTAGCTATTGGAAGGCAAGGACAAGCTGCCAATAATGATTTTTGGGATGTGGTAAGTGTAGTGAATAAAATAACTGATTTTAACTTTTATCGGAGAGGAGGTGAACAGATTTTCCCACTTTACCTTTATCCCGAAACCAACGGTCAAATTTCGATAGTAGAAACATCTGAAAGAGTTCCCAACCTCAATATGGAGATGGTGGAGAAAATGGCGAAGGATTTAGGCTTGCATTTTTCACCAGAAAGACCAGATTATTCTAAGCAGACGGAAGAAACCAACCAGTTCTATCCGGAAGATATTCTGGATTACATCTATGCTGTTTTGCATTCGCCTTCATATCGAGAGAAATACAAAGAGTTCCTGAAAATAGATTTTCCGAGAGTGCCTTATCCAAAGGATGCAAAGACATTTTGGAAGTTAGTAGAACTGGGAAAGCAGATAAGAGAAATCCATTTGCTGGAAAGCCCGGTGGTAGAAAAATTCATTACTCAATATCCCATTAGCGGCAACAACGAGGTTACAAAACTATATTTCGAGGAAAATTACGAAATTGTGGATGGTGATACAACCATCAATCTGGATCCCGTGTATCCAATGGGAAGAGTCTACATCAATGAAACCCAATATTTCCAACAGGTTCCAAAAACCGCATGGGAATTTTACATCGGTGGTTATCAACCTGCCCAAAAATGGCTTAAAGATCGCAAAGGCCGAACATTAGATTTCGAAGATATTCTGCATTATCAGAAAATCATTGTGGCATTGACGGAGACAAATCGGCTGATGAAGGAGGTGGATAAGGTTTTGAATTTTTAATTATGGAAAACTTGGAATATGAATAAAGCTACACAGATTTCAGATGCCGATTTATCAGGTGCGGGAGATGATTTTCATATACTATGGGCTATTAAAAAATCTCTCGAATTATTAAACTTTGATAATCAAGGTTTAAAAGCCATTACCATTGAAGGATTTGAAAAGAATCTCTCCAAAAGAATAGACCCTTTTGGAGAAAAATTTTTAGGTATTGATTTAACAGAATATTTTGGAGGAAACGATTTTAAAAGTTCAGAATCTATAGTCATATCTCAATTAAAGTATACTACTAGAAGAGTTTCAGAAAATTTTACTTTTTCCAAACTTTATGAAGGTAAGAAATCAAGTTCTTTTGAAGGTTCAATTATTCATAGGCTAGCAACTATTTTTAAAACATTTTTAGATGAATTTGGGAGAGATGAGGTTATAAAGAAAATCAAAATCAAATTAGTCAGTAACAGAGATATTAATGCTTCTCATTTAAAACAAATTGTTCAAATTCAAGATTACTTAGTAAAAAATAAAAGAGCTTTAAGTTTCAGTGCTGTTTTGAATGAATTTTCTGAAATCTCAAAAGAGCCATTTTCTAAATTGAGAAAGGCTTCAGGGCTTAATTTAAAAGATTTTACAGATTTTGCAAGATTATTAGATTTTGAAGATTGCGGAACAAATTCGAGACAATTGCTGAAATTTGAGCTTATAAATTCTATATCTAATACAAGTATAAAGTCTCTACATCAATTTAACTCTTTATTTCAAATGATTTGGAGTAAAATGATGCCTGAAAAACGTGAAGAAAGAACTGTAACGTTCATAGATGTTGTAGCTAATTTTGGATTTAGTAGTATTGAAAATCTATTTCCAGTATCTCAAAATTTTGAAAATAATCCAGATTCTGTTCAAAGAGAGCAGTTAAGTGATATTACATCAGCCATTCATAATAATACTTCCTATTTACCAATTTGTATCCACGGAGGAGCAGGAATAGGAAAATCTACAATTATTCATCAAATAAAAATGAATTTGCCAGAGTATTCTGAATGCATTTTATTTGATTGTTATGGGGCAGGAAAATATCAAAACCCTGAAGATAAAAGACATCTGCATAGAAATGCAATTGTTCAACTCGCAAACGAGTTGGCAAAAAAAATAGGAACAGAATTTCTACTTATACAAAATGAATCTGATGATGTTTATTTAAAAGAGCTTATAAAAAGAATCAGAGATGGAGTTGATATTTTAAGAAATATAAACTCTAACGCTTCTTTGGTTTTTATAATTGATGCTGCTGATAATAGTATTACAGCTGCAAAAAATAGTGGCGAAAAAAGTTTTGTTGAGGATTTAGTTAATATTGATATACCTATTGGATGCCAATTTATTTTAACTTCAAGAAGCTATAGAAAAGATTCACTCAGTCTTCCTGATGAACATTTAGATATTGAGTTAAATCCTTTTTCTTTACACGAAACAACTTTGTTTACAAAAAAGAATTTTCCGAGTATTACACATGAAGAAATTAAAGAGTTTCATCTTTATACCAAAGGAATTCCTAGAGTTCAATTTTATTCTTTGAATTTAAAAAATCAAGGTATTAATGAAATCATCAATTATTTAAAGCCAAATGGAAAAGGTGTTGGAGATTTGATTTTGGATAAAATTGAACAAGCGATAATTAGAATTGGGAAAGATAAAAAAAATCTTGTAGAGCAGTTTTTTAAATTATTAATTTCATTACCTCGACCTGTACCTATTAGCTATATAGCAGAAATAATGAATGTCGCTGTTGGATTCCTTACAGATTTATCATCTGATATCTGGAATGGATTGATATTAGATGATGATTTTTTTAGTTTTAGGGATGAAGATTTTGAAAACTATGTTCAAGAAAAATATAAAATTTCGCTAGAGGAATTAAAGCAAATAGCACAAATGTTTCTGAGTAAAGCTAAAACAGATGAATATGCTTCTTTCAATGTAGGAAGTCTTCTGTTTATCGCTGAATATAGGCAAGAACTTGTCAATGTGGTTTTAAACCGCGAACTGCTATCATTTCCGAAAGACCCCATAAGAAATAAAGAGGTTTATATAAACAGAACGAAATTAGCTTTAAAAGCCAGTAGGAATATTCAAGATGATTTAACCTATTTTAAACTGTTATTTATTGCTGCGGAAGAATCAAAAACAGATAAAGCACTTACAGGGCTATTAATAGATTATCCTGATTTGGTTTCAAGATTTGGTGATGAAGCTGCATTAACTAGACTTAAATTAAAATCAGAGGAAAAGCCTTGGGCAGGAGCGTTTCATCTTAAATTGGCAGGAATAAATTCTCGAAAGCCTGAAAATAAAGAGATAGCAATAAAGCATTTAAAAACAGCTCGTGAATGGCTGAGTTGGAGAAATAATAAAAAGGAAGATGAATTAAAAGACTATCCTGTCACAAGTCTTGATATAGCTTATGAAACGGAGGCTGTTTTGAGATTGTTTGGCTTAAATAAAGCAATCGATGCAATAAATAGATGGAAGCCTAAAAGAATCAAATTATTAGCTGGAAACTATATAGTCGAGAACATAATCAGCTTTTCAACAAAAGAAAATATTGAGGACTGGCTACTGTATCCTAAATATCGTTTAGATGAAAAAGTATTTATTATTTGCAAATTGTTTCAATATAATCAACACATCAACTTTGATTTAGATTTAATAGCTACACAACTAGTGGGAGTTTTAACTAAAAAACGAATTGAATTTAGTAAGAGATTTCATTTGCTTGTAGTTCAGTTTTGTACAATATTGGCTCATCATAAAATTAATACAGAAACAATTGTTAATATTTTAAATTTCATAATAACTAAGCCTTTAGAGAGAGTTCCATATTTTTATAATACCTACTCTGATGACAAAGAAAAAATATTAATGGATATTACTTTAACTAAAGAAACCTTAATATTTTCATTAAAACATGAGGAAGCGAATGTAGGATACTTTTACCCAAGTAAATTTAATGATGTAGAAAGTATCAAAGATTATGAGAAAAGAAGTTCATTAGAAAGGGATGTAAAAGAATTCAGGCAATTTTACAAGTACGTAGTGCCTATTTATCAATTGCGTTCTGATATACTTTTAAAGCGAATAACTTCATCAGATAGTTTAAAAAGGTTTGAAACAATATGTAACAATATCGGGAGCGATTATGAATTCAAATATAATCATAGAGCAGATGATAGACTTGTTTTTTTATCAGGAAAACTAGCGGAGTTAGCGATACTATTTGATAATAAAGACAAAAGGATTGATTTTATAATAAAATCTTTTGATAAGCAAGCGGATAAAATAAAACTTAGATTTGAAATTTTAGATAAGATAATTCTAATAAATGAACTACTAAATGTTTCACTAAAACTATTGCATGAATCAGATACAATCATTAAAGATTCAAATTTATCAGCTAAAGAAATTACAGACAATTATATAAAATGTTTACTTTTTAGCAGTAAAGTTGATGATTCTTTCAGTCAATATTTTTTCGATGCGGCTATAAAAGCTACATCAGAAATAGATTATGAAGCTTTCACACAAATTTCATCAATTTATCAATTATCTGATATTGGAGTTACAAAGTCTAATCCTCAATTAGCATATCAGTACGCTCGTTTTATCGAATATTGTGATATTAAGTTGGAATATTATGACAAAAAACATTTTCCTTATACACAAGGATTATTAGGTGTTGCTAATATTGATATGGCTTCGATGTTTGCTACAATCTGTAGATGGCACCATAGAAATGTTATTAAGGTTGGAGTAATAGTAAATTCATTAATAAGACAGGCGTTAGAAAGAAAATATATAGACCATATTGTAGCCGCATCATTAACTCTTCTTAAAACAAACTATCGTTTTGAAGAAGTAGAACAATTATACGAATTGATTATTCAAGGGTTTGATACTTCAGGAAACTCTGAATTAAAAAATAAATTCATCCAGTCAGAATTTAGAAACTTAAGATTAGAGCAAGATAAGCATTTTACAAAAAAAATATATGATAAGGTCAAGTCAGGAAAATATCTTAATAATGATACAGTTCTTGAAATTAAACAGTACATTGATTTTTTGGATACACTTGAGAAAAAAAATAAAAAAGAATCGTTTAACAATTTCAGTAAAGAAGATTTTTCTCATAATATAGATTTAGAAACGTTAGATTATACTTCAACAAAAGAATTGGAAAAGGCGATTGATACAATTATTTTGAATAATCCTGAGAGTTTTAATCATCGTTGGAATATTGAAAACTTACTATCTGATATTTTAAAGACTTGCGTTCCTAGTCAATATACAGGGTTTCTAGATGCTATGGTTAATATTAGTCAGAATCTATTGGATTTTGATTCTTTTGAGAATGTTATTGAAAAGGCTCTAAACAAATGGGATTACTATCCAGATGTAAAAAAGTGGAAGCAAGAAAAATTTAAATATATATTACTTACAAAGCTTGAGCACTTTGATTATGGGAATACCCTAAGCATATGGTCAATAAAGCAATTTGCAGATTTATTTTCTATAAATAATTTTCTATTAGCTGATATTATCATAGAAATTTTACCTCAAAAAATAGATTTATTATCTGATGAATCTATTTACAGCTCATTTGAATTGATTAAATGTAAACTTTCCCAAAGTGAAAATGAAGAACTTTTAACTTGGGTTCTAGAAAGATGGAGTTCCAAAATCAAAACTGAAATTGCTGACGGTGTTTGGGACGGAGAATTAGTCCCTCCAACTAACGCCGATGAAAACATAGCATATATGTTTAGATTTCTTTTGGGGCATCCTAACAAAAAACTGCGATGGAGAGCTATTCACTCCATCAGAAGGTTAGTAAATCTTGATAACATCAAGATTCTTAAAGTTTTATTAGATAAACAAAATGAAAAAGATTGTTTTCCTTTTCAGAATAAAGAATTTATCTATTATTGGATGTCTGCAAAATTATATTTGTGGATTGCAATAGATCGAATTTCAATAGAGAATCCAAATGCTTTAATCTCATTTAAAGATATTTT
Source organism: Bergeyella sp. (assembly GCA_032083825.1). GTDB lineage: Bacteria > Bacteroidota > Bacteroidia > Flavobacteriales > Weeksellaceae > DAMDNI01. The sequence continues at coordinate 10,523 of DAMDNI010000049.1, forward strand.
TTATAAAGAACTCATGAGTGAAGAATTGCCTCACGTTCTTATTAGACACTATATAAAAAAGACTTGTTTAAATCTATATGCTTTTGACAATTCTATATTTTCAGAAGTTGAATTGCAGAGTATAGAGAGTACTAATAAAAGTAAATTGGGATTTGTAGAAGAAAAAACATTGAGTAGACACCAAAGAAGATATTCTAGTAAATCTCAAAAAGCATGGAGATTTAGATTTGATTCCGTGGATACCTTACCTTATTGGTATAGTAGAATTGGGAGGATTTTTAATCTTTCCGAATTTGATGTTGCCGATGTAGCTGACAAATTCATAACTGAAAAATGGGGATATACTGGAAACCCAAATGATGATGATTACATAAGGAATCAATTGTATGATAGAGATTGGTACAAAACTAGTCATCGGCACGGAAATAATCCAGAGATAGAAAGTCTGTCCATATATTTTGAGTATCACGCAATGTATTGTGCTGCAAGTTTTCTTTTAGAAAATGAACCATTTGTTAAAACTGACTATTCTGATTATTGGGATAGTTGGCAAGGTTGGCTTGATTCAGAGGCAAATGCTTTTGATGAATTTTGGTTATCTGATTTGCGAACGCCAATTCCTTTAAATTATGATTATTGGAAAAGTAGTGTTGGAAACTTTGATTTAGAATGGAGAGATTCTATTTCTGAAGAATATTTTGATGAAAATATTGGTTTAGCTGGAGATAGTACTAATGATTATTTGAATGTATTTGGTGCAATAAAAAAGAATATTGGAGAAAATCGAGAAACAATAGCATTCAGTTCCAGCATAATTTCAACAAAAAATGCAGAAGCACTGTTACGTGCACTGCATACAACAAAAGATACTTATGATTATTTTCTTCCCCTCGAAAAAGATAAAGAAGATAATGATGAAGATGAGATTGAAGAAATAAATTTCACTTTAAATGGTTGGTTAAGAGAACCCGTAAGTGAGTATGAAGGTCTTGATTCTAATGATTCAGTATTTCATCATACCTCGAAAGGATATATTAAGTTTGGAGAAATTGTTCATTCAAATTTTAATATTAAATATGATAACTTGTACACAAGAGGATATTTGCACGAAAAAGAAATAAGTAGATATGAAAATTGGAATGAAATTTCGGATGAAGAATATCGCAGATACAGTAATGATTTAGAAACTTCTGGATGTTTATTTAAAGTCAAAAATGAATTCATTTTAAATTTCTTGAAAGCTGAGCAAAAATCATTAATAGTCCGATGTATAATAGATAGACAACTTGAAGAACGGAATTACCGAGAAAGAAATAGTGATAATAGAAACCAAGTAAAACTTTATTTAATTAAACCAGATGGCACAGTTAAAACACTCAGAGGAAGAGATTATAAAATTGGGTGAAAAATTAGTAAGGGAACTCGACTTGGAATATTCCTCAAATACATTAGCAAGATGGATGTCCCATTATGTTGCTGAATTAATTCAAAATATTGACAATGTTGAGTCCAAAGAAGAAAAAAAGGAATTACAACAAGAATGTTGTGATATTATACTAAAAATTTGGTCTCAAAAAGAAAATTTACCAATTACAAAACCTTTGGACAACTTAAAACCAGTTATAGAGATATTACAAGTTTTAAATGAAAAACAAGAATCAAGTGTTTTACCACGTTGGCTTGGTAGAAATTGGAAACCACCTCATAAAAATAAATGGGCTTCTTTCGCACACTTAGTGAAAAATAACTCTGATGAAGTTTTTGAGAAAATTCTCCAAATGAATTTGCACGAAGACTTACTAAATAAAGATAAAGAGTGGCTAAAAGAAAATAAAAAATTTCTTAGTAAAGATGAGGTTAATTTTCTTGAACTTATTGATGTTATGAATGACAAATTTCCCACTGGAGTAGTAGATTTAAATAATTTTGAATTATCAGATGATAATATGCATAGAATAGAATATATGTTTGATGAGTTAGAAAATCTAATTGATGAACAGAAACTGGAATTGTTGAAAATAAAAAGAAATATAATTAATTGAACTTAAAGATCGATGTAGAAATATATTATAACGAATTGAAAATAAAAAACACCCACTAAAAAAGTGGGTGTAAAATTGGGTGTTAATAATTTAACATGTTAAAAATCAACACTATTTGCAGAGAGGAAGGGATTCGAACCCTCGATACAGTTACCCGTATACTACCTTTCCAGGGTAGCTCCTTCAACCACTCGGACACCTCTCTAAATGAGGTTGCAAAAATAAGTTTTTTAAACGGAAGAAGCAAAAATCTTTATACTTTTTTAATGTAAAGAAACTTCGCCACAAAGATTTTTAGCGAAATTTTCAGAAAAATCGTTACTATATTTTGGATTATCAAGAAGATGCATTGCTTTCGTGATGGCGCTTTCTGCTGTAAGATCCTTTCCGCTGATAGCTCCGATTTTTGTAAATATTGTACTGTTTTCGTACTTTCCAAAAGAAATTCCTCCGGAAATACACTGGCTCACGACAATGATTTCTGTACCATTTTTTCTGAGTTTTTTCAGTGTTTCTTGGGTTTTTGCAGAATTAAAAATAGTTCCCGAACCAAAAACCTGAAGAATTAAAACTTTCACTTTGCTGATTTCCGTAAAATGCTCCATATTCATTCCCGGAAAAATTCTCCAGAAAAGTACATCTTTTGAGATATGAGTATCAACAGAAAATTCCTCTTTGGAGCGGAATAAAAACTCTTTTTCAACATTCAGATGTACTCCGGATTGTCCCAAAATAGGATAATTCGGACTTAGATAAGCATCAAAATTTTCCGCAGAGTATTTCAGTGTACGATTTCCGCGCAAAAGCTTGTATTCAAAATAAATTGCGACTTCCTGAACAACTGCTTCGCCATTTTCGTATAAACTTGCATAATAAAGGCTGGTCAGAAGATTTTCTTTTGCATCTGTACGCAAATCTCCGATTGGAAGTTGAGAACCTGTAAGAATCACCGGTTTTTTTAATCCTTTTAGCATAAAACTCAATGCAGATGCAGTATAAGACATCGTATCAGTCCCGTGAAGGATAAGGAATCCATCAAAATTGTGATAGTTTTTACCAATATAATTGGCAATGATCTGCCATTCTTTCGGCCCCATGTCAGAAGAATCAACCGGTTTTGTGAAAGAATGGACGGAAACTTCACATTCAAGAAGGTTCATCTCTGGAATTTTATTAAAAATATGCTGGAAATCAAATGGAACAAGGCTTCCGGTTTCATAGTTTTTTTCCATTCCGATTGTTCCGCCGGTGTAGATGAGAAGTACTTTTCTTTTCATGAAGGTAAAAATACGTTAATTTGCAGTGATTTTAAAATTTCATGAACAACTTATACGATTATCTCAAACAGTTTCTTACCGAAGAACGTCTTTCAAAGATTGAGCATTTTGCACCGGAAAGTTCCGATTTCATACTACCTGTAATGGAAGATGTGTATCAATTCAGAAATGCCGCCGCCATTGTAAGAAGTGTTGAAGCTTGTGGATTTCACAAAATTGTAGCATTAGAAAAAGAAAATATTTTTGAGCCGAATCTTAAAGTAACCAAAGGCGCAGATACTTGGGTTGAAGTTGAGAAAATGCCTTGGAAGCTAGATTCTATTAAAGAAATCAAAAATCGCGGATATCAAATTATTGCTGTTTCTCCCGAAAAAAATGCAACAATGCTTCCTGATTTTCAAATTAAAGAACCGATTGCACTTTGTTTTGGGACAGAATGGGAAGGTGTTTCAGAAGAAATTCTGGATTTTGCTGATGAAACGCTTGCGATTCCGATGTATGGTTTTACCAAGAGTTTCAATGTTTCCGTTGCTGCTGCGATCTGTATGTATGAATTAAAGCAAAAGCTCATAGAGTCTGGAATTAATTACAAACTTTCTGAAGAAAAAACCATTCAGAGGAAAATAAAATGGGCTGTAAATTCTATTAAAAGCGGACCTGCAATTCTGGAGAAATATCTAAAAGAAAATGCAATGAACGATGAGTAATGAATTTTTTATTCAAATCATTTTTTCGTAATTCCAGGCGGCGACAAAAATTCCGGCAGTTTCGGTTCTTAGTCTTTGATTTCCAAGAGAT
>DAMDNI010000049.1:14649-15943 GCA_032083825.1 Bergeyella sp.
TTATTCCTTTCTCTGAAAGCATTTCGATTTCCTTTTCCGAAAAATCTCCTTCAGGCCCGATTAAAAAAATGATCTCCGAATTGTCACGAATTTTTATTTCCTTAAGCGCGATTCTTTCTAGATTTTCGTGGCAGTGGGCTACAAAAGTATTTTCAGAATTAATATTTTTAATAAAATCCGAAAGCTTTGTCACATTATGGATTTGTGGAAAATGAAAACGCAGGCTTTGTTTGGATGCACCAATTGCCTGTTTTACGAAACGGTCGTAATTAATATTTTTTCGTTCCGATTTTTCGGTTTGCAAAAAAGTAATTTCCGAAATTCCCATTTCTACAGCTTTTTCAACAAAAAATTCGATACGGTCAATATTTTTTGTGGGCGCAATGGCAAGATGGAGCTTCGGTGAAAAATCAGGCAGGTTTTCCTGAATTTCAAGAACATTTAACGAAACTTTTTTACCTTCAAAAACCAGATTGCCTTTGGCTAAATTGCCTTTTCCATCGGTTACGAAAATTTCTTCGTTTTCGCGCATTCTCAATACCTTAACGATATGCTGCTGCTCATCGTCATTGATTTTGATCTCAGGAAAAATTTCTCCGAAAAAAAGTTTCATACAATTCAGCCTAATTTTTAGAAGGTTTTACTGCGGAAACAATTTTTTTGAAGATAAACATCAGCAAAACTGCTGCAAGTCCGAACACGATTCCCATTGCGAATTCGGCAATTGTAGACGGAATGCTTTCCGGAACAAGATGATGCAGGTAATCAATATTATGCAGGAAAATCCCTCCCGAAACCAGAAGTAATGCAATTGTTCCTACAACTCCCAGAATTTTAATAACGATCGGAAGAAGCTTTACAAGAAGCTGCCCTAATTGTGATAAAATCCCTTTGTTCTTAGATTTTTTCATCAAAAAGAATCCTGCATCGTCCATTCTTACAATTAGCGCAACAATTCCGTAAACGCCTACCGTAGCAATGAATGCAACTACAGAAACGCTGATAATCTGCGTAATGAGCGGATGTTGTTTTTCAACAACGGTGGCAAGGGCAATGATTACAATTTCTAAAGAAAGAATGAAATCTGTTTTGATTGCAGAACTTATTTTCGATTTTTCAGAATTTTCGTCGGATTCCGGCAAAGTGCTTTCCTGAACTACATCATCTCCTTTTTTCGCACGGTGAAAAAGGAATTCGATAATTTTTTCCATTCCTTCGTAAGCGAGATAAATTCCGCCAAGAATTAAAATAAATTTAATGGCAATAGGAAAGAAAAAGTTGAGCAGAAAAACAA
>DAMDNI010000050.1:0-6875 GCA_032083825.1 Bergeyella sp.
CCGGAGGTCCTGATCCGGAATCTAATCCGGCATTGAGACGCTGTATCATTAATGCAAAAGGAGCAAATATGCCAAAAGACAATGTCGAAAGAGCAATTAAAAAAGCTTCGGGAGCTGATGCGGAACAATATGATGAAATCACCTATGAAGGTTATGGGCAAGGCGGAGTTGCATTTTTTATCGAATGTACAACCAACAACCCAACGCGTACCGTTGCAAATGTAAGAGCAATCTTCAATAAGTTTGATGGAAATTTGGGAAAGAATGGTGAACTTGCATTTATCTTTGACAGAAAAGGAATTTTCACTATCGACCACTCTCAAATAAAATTGGATTGGGATGATTTCGAAATGGAAATGATTGACGGAGGTGCCGAAGAAATTGATAAAGATGAGGATGAAGTTTTGATTACCACTGCATTCGAAGATTTCGGTTCTCTTTCTCACAAATTGGAAGAATTGGGAATTGAAGCAAAAAATGCAGAACTTCAAAGAATTCCAAATATGACGAAGGAAGTGAGCGAAGAACAATTCAAGGCGAATATGAAAATGCTAGATCGTTTTGAAGAAGATGACGATGTACAAAACGTTTACCACAATATGGAAATCACGGACAGTCATTTAGAAAGTCTATAAAAAATAAAACCGGAACTGTTGTTCCGTTTTTTTTACTTTAGAAATATATCATCAACGTCACTCATTCGCATCATGACAGATCTTGCATAAGAGCAATGAGGATATACGTTCCATTTATTTTCTCTGGCAAATCTTATCGCTTCTTCTACAAGATATTTTCCCATTCCCCTCCCTTCAAATTTGGGATAAACAAGAACAAAAGAAATAATCATCCTTTTATCTTCGGGGAAAACCGTGTAGGTCAAACGTCCGACTTCCTCAATATCGTTATGGATGGAAATGACTCCTCCATTTCCTGATTTATTATTTTCGAAACGCATAGCAATTCATTTTTAAGGTGAATTTAAAGATACGAAATTAATTTTCTTTGCCTGTGTAGAAATTATAATCCTTAATAATTGTACTGATAAATTGCCTTTGGGTAAATTGCCTGTCACTATAATCCAGCTTCAGGATTTCCTTAATTTTCTCGGTAAGCCGTTGAATAATAACACGGTCATCCACTTTCATTGCTTTTTGGAAATTTTCTTTAATGATTCTGATATCATTGTCTGAAAGCGCAATTACCTGCGGAAAAGTAGGAACATAATCTTCTTTCAGATTCTCAAGAATGGTATGGGAAATATTAATATTATTCTTTAACGTTATGACTGCTGTTCCGGAAGCCATTTCTCCAAATCTCTGGTTATTTTTAGAAATAATAATCGATAAAACTGCAGGAATCCCAAAAGTCATATAAATTTCAACAATCCGAAAAATCCATCTCATGAGATAATCGCCAAAACCAGCCTGAAAACCATCAATTTTCACGACTTTTATCTTCATCACTTTCTTCCCAAAAGTCTGGCCTTCCAGAAAACTCTCTGTGAGAAGTGCATAAAAACTCACCGGAAGTAAAATAATTACCATAATTGCTCTTACAGACCAGCTATCCATTTTAGAAAAATAAAAATCTACATTCAAAACATAGCTGAAAAACAAAGAAATAAGTGTAGCATAAGCGATAATGACGACCATATCAAGAAAAAAAGCCACGATTCTTTCCCCGATACTTGCCAGTGTGAAAGTTATATTGACATTTTGTGAAGTTGTGATATCAATTTGAGACATATTTTTATTATTTTAGCACTACTTATGAGAGAGGTTGCATTTATTAAGCAAAATAAAGAAAAATGGTTGGGAATTGAACAGATTATCAATGGAAAGGTAAAAAAAAATCCGGATGATCTTTCTTCCATGTACATCAATCTTGTGAATGATCTTTCTTTCGCACAAACCTATTATCCGAAAAGCAAAACTACGATTTACCTCAACTATCTTTCTTCGAGGATTTTCCAGAGAATTTATAAGACAAAACGTGCCGAGCAGAACCGCCTACTCCATTTTTTTAAAACTGAAGTCCCATTGATTGTGTATGAATACAGAAGGTATCTTTACTATGCTTTCGGTTTTTTCATCATTTTTACGCTTATCGGCTTTATTTCTTCCTACTATGACAAAGATTTTGTAAAAGTCATTCTTGGTGAAGGCTATGTAAATATGACCATTGAAAATATTAAAAACGATAATGCTGTCGGCGTTTATCAGCAAGGCTCGACTTGGGGAAGTGCTATTGCTATAATATTTAATAATTTAAAAGTTGGGGCAACTTTATTCACTATGGGGATTTTTGCTGGTGTCGGAACTTTGTTTGCTTTGCTGCAGAATAGTATTATGCTTGGCTCTTTTCAGTATTTCTTTGCGGAACACGGCGCTTTGAAAGATTCAGCAAGAGGGATCTGGCTGCACGGAACTTTTGAAATTTTCAGTATGGTTGTAGAAGCAATGGCGGGGTTAATTCTCGGAGCGTCTATTTTGTTTCCGAAAACATTGTCAAGATTAAATTCATTCAAACTCGGGTTTAAAGATGCTTTCAAAATTTTCCTGAGCACAGTTCCTTTCACAATCGTTGCCGGGATTATCGAAGGTTATGTAACGCGACATGCATTGAAAATGCCTGAAATCCTGAACCTGATTATCATTTTCGGATGCCTTTTCATTATCGCCGGATATTATTTTGTTTATCCTTATTTTGTTTACCAAAAAACACAACATAAAAGATGATGCAGTTTTATAAAAAGAGAGATTTTGGGACTTTGGTAAGTGATACTTTCCAGTTTTTCAAACTTTACGGGAAAAATTATTTCAAAAACTATTTTTTAATCAACGGGATTTTTATAATCATCCTTATTGCCCTTTTTTCTTTCGGATACCGTGAATTTTTTCTTCAGCTTTTTGCGGGAAATACAGGTGGCGAATCATATTATTTCGAACAATATTTTGAAGACAATATCGGGCTTTTGATATTTTTGGTAGTTGCCATTTTTGTGATTGCCGTAGCCGTGTCCATTCTTGCATATTCATTCCCTGTTTTTTATCTGAAAAGGATCAGCCAAAACGAAAATGCCATCATTAAATCTGATGAGATCCTAAGCGATGTCAAACAAAATCTGACACGCATTTTTAAACTTGCTTTAGGACTAATTTTTATTATAACGCCGGCTTTTGTTGTATTATTCAGTATCAGCTTTGTTCTGATGATTGTGGTTATCGGGATTTTTCTTCTTTTATTCTTGCTTCCTGTATGCGCAAATGTGGTCAACTTTTTAATGTACGATTATCTCACGACCAAAAAAGGATTTTTTGATTCTTTGAGCTATACAATAAGAGCACAATTCTCCTACGGAACTATGAACGAAAAATCTCCTTTCTGGAAATATTGGGGAACGACACTTATCATTTATGTCATTATTTACATTGTCACGCTAATATTCACTTATCTTCCAATGATTATTTTCTTTGGAGCTTCATACACTATTCCGTCTGCAAGCAGCGGAATCAGCCAAAATCCGTATGAAGGAACTATGGGAATTGTAATCCTGGCTATTTATGGCATTTCGATGCTGGTTTCTTTTACCTTGATGAATGTCTTGTACGTTTCATCGGGATTAATGTACTATGACAACCGCACAGATTTGCATCAGCAGGTTGATATTCTGGAAATCGATTCGATAGGAAATCATGAAATCTAAAATTTTCTTGCTTTTTTTCTTGTTTTCACTTCCTTTATTTTCACAGGAAGAAACAGCTCCTGTCACTGAAACCGTAATCATTGATTCTACTTGGGAAGACCGCTATTATAGCAAGCCCGAAGTAGATTCTATCCTATATTACAATCCTGAAACCAGCAATACGGTTTATCCAAAAAAATTCGCACCGGAATTTCGCGAAAAATATAAAGGTGAAGAATTTGATTATACCACGATAAAACCAAGGGAATCTTTATGGGAAAAAATAGGCAGGAAAATTCAGGAAATGATCGAAGCTGTTTTCGGAAAGATGAATCCTGCAAAAGCAAATTCTGTTACTGAAACTATTATCCGGCTTCTCGCAATTATCATTATCGGGTTTATCCTGTATTTTGTGATCAGGTATGTAGTCGGGAAAGACGGAAACTTTTTTTTCAGTAAAAAAAATAAAAAAGTGAATATTGCGACAGGAGATCTCGCAGAAAATATTCATGAAATCAATTTTCCTGAAAGCATTTTACAATTCGAAAAACAAAAAGATTATCGTTCTGCGATTCGTTATCATTTTCTTTTTATACTAAAAAAGCTTTCCGACAAAAAGTTAATCGAATGGAATCCCGAAAAAACCAACAGAGATTATTTATATGAATTAAAAGCAGAAAAATCAAAAGAAAAATATCAAAAGCTGTCTTATATTTTTGATCATGTCTGGTACGGAGAATTTGAAATCAGCGAAAATGATTACGAATATTTTAAAAACCAGTTCTTAACTTCGGAATTGTAAAATGTATGAATAAGACTTTCAAACTTTACGGGATTATCTTCATCGTCGTTATGGCGCTGCTGGTTATTTTACAGCTTTCCAAAAGTGAAGCAACAGATTGGCGCAAGAATTTTGAACCGGAAAAAAAATCTCCTTTCGGATTGTATGTTTTCAATCAGGAAGCCAAAACGCTTTTGGGAGACACTCTGCGCAAAATCAACGAATCTCCTTATAATTATTACAATCTTCAGAAAAATAAAATACCACACAATATCCTTATCATTCTCAAAGAAATCGATGATGAATCTTTAAATAAAATCCTTTATGAAGTTTCCAAAGGTTCCGATGCTTTCATCATCAACGACCAGCTTTATGGGAAAATTATTGACACCCTGAAAATCACGCAGATTGAGAGTCTTAATTTTAAAGAAAATAATACTTTAAAATTAACTGACCACAAATTCAGAAAAGATTCTCTTTATCTTGACAAGCTTCCGGGAAGATATGGTTTCAGAAGGCTTGACAGTGATAATGAGATATTAGGAACTGTAGAAACAACTTACGGAAACGGAGCTAACTTCATAAAATCAAAATTCGGAAAAGGGAATATATATATACACACAGAACCGCTTTTTATCTCCAATTATTATCTCCTGAAAAGCAGAAACGAAAAATACACACAAGATGTTTTTTCTTATCTTCCGAAAAGGGAAACCGTTTGGTTTGTAGACACGCATGCTTTTGAATCACAATCTGTCATGCGTTTCATCTTTGCAAATCCTCCGCTGAAATATGCGTGGTTACTTTTGTTGGGCGGCTTGCTGCTTTTTGCCGTTTTCAATGCAAAACGTAAACAACGGATTGTTCCCATCATTGAACCTCTGAAAAACAAATCGGTGGAATTTGTAAAAAGTATTGGCAACCTTTATCTTCAGGAAGGCGATTTTCATGATATGATGGCAAAAAAAGCTCAGTATTTTCTTCATAAAATCAGGATCGATTTCATGATTGATACACAAAAATTAGATGAAGAATTCGCCAAAAAGCTTCAATTGAAAACAGGGAAAAATATAGAAAAAATTAACGAAGCCATTCAATTAATAAAAAAAGGAACAGATCCTTATGCAAATGTAATGCGTGAAGACCTGATACATATGAACAGGCTTTTAGATGAAATTTTAAAATAAAAAACAATATAACGATCTGATTATTTACATGATGAGATTGGAAAATTTTAATGATATGGAAAATTTTGAAAACCAAAATCCTGAAAACCCAACTCCACAATTCCAGTCAAGAATAGATCTGACGGAAATGAGAGAAAGTCTTAATAAAGTAAAAACAGAAATCGCAAAAGTAATTGTCGGACAGGAAAAAATGGTCGAACATCTTTTGGCAGCACTTCTTTCCAACGGCCATGTTCTTATTGAAGGTGTTCCTGGAGTTGCAAAAACAATTACGGCAAAACTACTTGCGAAAACGGTTGATGTCAACTTTAGCAGAATTCAGTTCACTCCGGATTTAATGCCTTCCGATATTTTGGGAACTTCCGTTTTCAGTGTAAAAACCTCAGAATTTGAGTTCAAAAAAGGACCGATTTTTTCAAACTTTATTTTAATTGACGAAATCAACCGTTCTCCTGCAAAAACACAGGCTGCTCTTTTCGAAGTAATGGAAGAACGCCAGATTACAATGGATGGGAAACGTTACGAAATGCAGGAACCTTTTCTTGTTGTTGCAACTCAAAACCCAATCGAACACGAAGGAACATACCGTTTACCGGAAGCTCAGCTCGATCGTTTTCTTTTCAAAATTGAAGTTGGCTATCCGAATCTTGACCAGGAAATACAAATTATCAAAAATCAGCACGAAAACAAATCTGAGGACAAAACTGATATTGTGAACGTTGCCCTTTCCGGAAGCCAGCTTAAAAATTATCAGAAAATCGTAAAAGATATAATCGTTGAGCAGAACCTTTTGGAATATATTGCGAAAATCATTATCAATACAAGAGAAAACCAATTTTTGTATTTAGGCGCTTCACCAAGAGCAAGCCTTGCATTGCTTACAGCTTCAAAAGCTTTTGCGGCAATTCGGGGAAGAGATTTCGTTACTCCTGAAGATATTAAAGAATCCAGCTTTGCTGTTTTGAGACATAGAGTTGTCGTTTCTCCGGAACGTGAAATGGAAGGTTTGACAGCAGACGAAATTATCCGCCAAATTCTTGAAAGCATTGAAATTCCAAGATAAAAAATGAAAAACCTCTACATCAATAACCGCTTTTTCTATCTTCTTTTCGGAATAGGAATCTTATATATTCTTTCGTTCTTTTTCCCAGGAATGTTGGTTTTTGCACATGGTTTTTTGATGCTTGTCATGATCACTTTCATTTTGGATTATTTGCTGTTA
>DAMDNI010000050.1:6885-15885 GCA_032083825.1 Bergeyella sp.
AAATGCAGTTCAGGTGCAAAGAATTCTGCCGGAGAAACTTTCAAACGGTGACGAAAATTCTGTAAAAATAGACATCAAAAACAATTATTTTTTCAGGATTAATACAAAAGTTATCGATGAAATACCATTTCAGTTTCAGAAAAGGGATTTTTTGATTGTAAAGAAAATTTCTTCAGGGAAAAACGCATACTTCCAGTACATTCTCGAACCGAAAGAACGTGGAGAATACAGCTTTGGAAGTTTAAACATTTATGCATCTTCTCCTGTTGGTTTTGTTTCAAAAAGATTCCGGTTTCAGAAAGATGCGATGCTGCCAAGTTATCCTTCATTTATTCATCTAAGGAAATATGAATTGATGGCACTCCAGAACGAATTCCTGCTTGGCGGAATCAAAAAAATCCGAAAACTCGGACACACCATGGAATTTGAACAAATCCGTGAATATGTTCACGGGGATGACATTAGAACCATCAATTGGAAGGCTACATCCAAACAAAACAAACTGATGGTTAACCAATATCAGGATGAAAAATCTCAAAGGATTTTCATGCTCATCGACAAAGGAAGAACCATGCAAATGCCTTTCGAAGGATTGAGCCTGCTGGATTATTCCATCAACGCGACCATGGCGCTTTCCCATATCATTCTCAAAAAAGGAGATCGCGCAGGAATGATGACTTTTTCCAAAAAAATGGAAAATAAAATTGCTGCCGATAACAAATCGGGACAACTGAAAAAGATCTCCGAAATGCTGTATAATATCCAGACCAATTTCTTTGAAAGTGATTTTAACCGCTTGTATCAGGATATTAAATTCAGTATCAACCAAAGAAGCCTGCTGCTACTTTTCACCAATTTCGAGACATTGGATGCTGTAAACCGTCAAATGAAATATCTTCGCGGAATTGCAAAAAATCATTTACTTATCGTAGTTTTCTTCAAAAATTCAGAATTACAAAATCTCATTCATAAAAATCCTGAAAACATGCAGGAAGTATATGACGAAATCATTGCTGAAAAATTTGAGTTTGAAAAAAAACTTATCATCCAGGAGCTTCGCAAATATGGTATTTATTCAATTTACACATTACCGGAAAATCTCAATGTCGATGTTATCAACAAATATCTCGAAATAAAAGCCAGAGGAATTCTTTAGAAAAATCTTGATCACATGAAATCTAACCGTCGGAATTTTATAAAAAAAGCAGGAATACTTTCAGCCATTTTTGCTTTAAATCCTCTGAAAGCAGAAGAATTTTTTCCAAGTCAAAAGAAACCTGTCAACAAGCCAATTGTACTTTCCACATGGGATTTCGGACTTCAGTGCAACGCAGAAGCATGGAAAATCCTTTCAAAAGGAGGAAGATCTTTAGATGCTGTAGAACAGGGCGTCCGCCTTTGTGAAGACGATCCTAATGAAAGAAGTGTAGGATTAGGAGGAAGGCCGGATCGCGATGGAAAAGTAACACTGGATGCATGTATTATGGACGAAAACGCAAACATCGGTTCAGTTGCATGCATTGAACATATTAAAAACCCTATTTCTGTAGCAAGAGCCGTTATGGAAAAAACACCGCATGTAATGCTCTTTGGCGACGGTGCTTTAGAATTTGCCGTTTCACAAGGGTTTAAAAAACAAAATCTTTTAACTTCCGAATCTGAAAAGGAATGGAAAGAATGGCTGAAAAAATCAGAATACAAACCCATCATTAACATTGAAAACCACGATACCATCGGCATGATTGCTCTTGATGAAAAAGGGAATCTTTCCGGCGCATGCACCACTTCCGGAATGGCTTTTAAAATGCACGGAAGAGTCGGAGATTCACCAATTATCGGAGCAGGATTGTATGTTGATAACGAAATTGGCGCAGCAACAGCAACCGGACACGGAGAAGAAGTAATCCGGACATGCGGCACACATCTGGTCGTAGAACTTATGCGTCAAGGGAAAACGCCTCAGCAAGCTTGCGAAGAAGCTGTAAAAAGAATTCATAAATTCACCATTCAGCGTGGTAAAAATCCAAAAGATATCCAAATCGGATTCATTGCATTGAACAAAAATGGTGACGCCGGAGCTTTCTGTCTTCAAAAAGGCTTCAATTATGCCGTTTATGATTCATCAGGGAACAAACTGATTCCTTCTAAAAATCTCATTTAAATGCTCGAAATTGCATGCTTCAATTTAGAATCTGCTCTGATTGCAGAAAAAGCAGGTGCTGACAGAATTGAATTTTGTTCTGAAATAAAACAAGGTGGATTAACTCCGGATTTCAATGATTTTAAAAAATTAAAAAATTCCATAAAAATTCCTGTATTTGTAATGATTCGTCCACGAGGAGGAGATTTCTGTTATTCCGAAAATGAATTTGAGCAAATGAAAAAAGAAATCGCCCGCTTCAAAAAAGAAAAGGCTGACGGCTTTGTTTTCGGAATTTTGGGTGAAAATAACTCGGTTAATCCTGAAAAAAACAAAGAATTGATAGAGCTTGCAAAACCTCTTCCGTGTACTTTTCACAGAGCTTTTGACCGGGCTGAAGATTACAAAAAAGCATTGCTGGAAATTATAAAGTGTGGTTTTATAACAATTCTGACTTCAGGAACTAAAAAAAATGTTTCTGAAGGGAAAAAAATCCTGAAAGAATTAATAGAAATTTCCGACGGTAAAATTGATATTCTTTGTGGCGGCGGATTGCGCTCACAAAATATTACAGACATCCTTGATTTTACAAAAGGAAAAAGCTTTCATTCTTCTGGAATCTTATCCGGTGAAATCTGCGATTCGGAGGAGATCCAAAAAATGAAAAAAGTATTGTTATAAAAACGGTTTCGGCGTCTGCGACGCCAAAACCGTTGATTAATTCGTTTCAGAAAAAAGACTATTTCTTTTCTTCCGTTTTGGTTTCTGCTTTTTGATCCGGGAATCTTGCAGCGGTGAACTCTCTGGAGATAGCCGCTTTTTCAAATTTCAATTTTCCTGAAAGGGTTTCAATAATGATTCCGTCTTCCTGAATTTGAGCAATTCTGCCGTGTAATCCTGAAGTCGTTACGACTCTTGATCCTACTTTTAATGTTTCCTGAAAATTCTTTTCCTGTTTCTGCTTTCTCATTTGAGGACGGATCATCAAAAAGTAAAAAGCAACAAACATCAACGCCATCATGATCAGAGTCGGAGTCATTGATCCTTCCTGAGCTGATGCCGCTTGTAAAAATATTGTTAACATATTGTTCCTGTTTTAAAAATTAAGGTATTACGTTTCCTGTAAATCCGATAACGATCGGGGCGCTTTCAACATTTGCGTACACTTCTGCTTGCTTCTGAATTGGCCCATCGAAGTTGGAAGAATCAAACTTTAAAGTGATGGTTCCTTTTTTTCCAGGTAAAATAGGGTCTTTTGTATAATCCGGAGCTGTACAGCCACACCCTGGTTTTACATTTGAAATAATTAAAGGATTTTTTCCCGTATTGGTCACTTCATATACATGTTCTGCAGTTTCTCCTTTTTTTATATCTCCGAAACTGAACATATTTTCAGAAAGTGCAATATTGGTAAGAGGTTTAGATTTTGCTTCTTTCAGCATCTCATCCTGAGGATTATTTTCAGGAGCTGTAGCAGGAGGAGTAAAACTTGCTGCACTATCTTCAGAAGCAACCAGCTGTTCTGCAGGCTGATCTTTTTTGCATGAATACAAACTTGTTGTTAAAATTGCCAAAGCTAAGGCTGGAATCAATTTTTTCATATTTTTTTAATTAATGCGGTTAATATCTTTTGAATATTTATCTAAAATTCCGTTTACAAAAATATTGGATTTTTCGGTTCCGAACACTTTTGAAATCTCTACATATTCATTAATAATAATTCTCGAAGCAGTGAAAGGGAAACTGTCAAGCTCTGCGATTGCAGCTACAAGAACAATCTTATCCATCAACGAAATCCTTTCAAGCTCCCAGTTCTGAAGGCGATCTTCAATTTTCTTTTCGTTTTCTTCCCAATGATTGAAGGTTGATCTTAAAAGCTTTTGGGCAAACTCCCGATCATCCTCATCTTTAATCATTTTGATTAAAGTATTAGACGGTTCATGTTCTTTTATAAAACCAATCGTTTTCTGCACCATAGAATTGGCAATGTGAAAATCGTCGGCCCAGCTCATTTCCTTATCTTCAAAATGATCGTGAAAATCCTCATTTTCTGCAACATAGCGAAGATACAGCTTTCCGATAAATTTTTGGTCTTCTTCGAAAGAATACTCTTCTTCCAGCATAAAATCCTGATATCTTTTCCCGGAAACCATACGCTGAAATGTTTTCACCAAAAGATCATCATGCAGATCCCAATCTAAATCTTTGTGTTTTGAGGTAAAAGAAATACGTTCTTCGTTGGCTTCGATTTTTTTGAGAACCTGGTTGTTGATGAATTTCTGATTAGGATTCAGATCTTTATCGGTTTTGATGAATTTATTCTTCCCGATTTCGATTTGCTGTTCGGCAAGATCTTTCAAAGCGACCAGAAAGTTAAGCTGATAGATATAAAGATTGTAGATTTTATCGATATCCTTAAACATGTTTTTTTCCAAAACATCAAATTTTATCGGATTTTGATAATAAGAATAGAAGGATTCTACTACTTTTTCGCGGATTTGTCGTCTACCTAACATTCAAAGAACTTTTTATGGCGGCAAAGATAGGCAAAATTGTTGGAAGTTGGAAGCCTAAAAAAAACCAAAACATTTGTCAGAATAGAACATGGAAAAACACAAAAGGTAAATTTTCCTTATTTTTGCAGAACATTTATGAAAGCATTAAAAACATTAAACCCATATTTCTGGAAGCACAAAATACTTTTGTTTTGGGGCTTTCTTTTTATTATACTAAGTAATTTCTTTAATATTTACAAAGTTCAGTTCATCGGAAAATCGGTAGACGAGCTCTCGAATTCCGGAAAGCTGGGTTTTAATAAAGAAATCCTAATTTATGTTGCAATTATTGTCGGATCGTCTCTACTTACAGGCTTTTTTACTTTTATGATGAGACAGACCATTATCGTAGCCTCAAGGAGAATTGAATATGAGCTGAAAAATAAAATCTACCGTCATTATCAGGAAATGTCGCTTTCCGATTACAAAAAAACAACAATCGGGGATCTGATGAACCGTCTAAGTGAAGATGTGGTAGCGGTAAGGATGTATTTGGGACCGGGCGTAATGTATGTCGTGAATTTAATTATATTAATGATTATTACGAGCATTTATATGCTGAAAACCGACTTTTCCATGACTGCATGGACTCTTACCCCTTTGCCTTTTCTGTCTTTTATTATTTATAAAGTAAGTTCGATCATCAACAGGAAATCTAAAACGATGCAGAAAAGCCAATCCGCAATTTCTACTTTTGTACAAGACAGCTTCTCCGGAATACGTGTAGTAAAATTCTTTGCGAAGGAAAAATATATCGAAAAAAATTACGGTTCAAAAGTGTCAGATTATCAAGACAAAGCACTTGATCTGGCAAAAACCGAAGCTTACTTTTTTACTATTATCCTTTTCGTCATCGGGCTTTTGAATGTTGCTATTCTTTACATCGGCGGACAAAAATATATTGCGGGAGAACTGACAGTTGGAAAAATTGCAGATTTTTTCATGTATGTCAATATCCTGATCTGGCCATTTTCTATGGTGGGTTGGGTAACTTCTGTAAATCAGCGTGCAGAAGCTTCCATGTCGAGAATTAATGAATTTATGGATCAGAAATCGGAAATTGTCAATACCAATTTTGAGAATTACAGAATAAACGGTGATATTGAATTCCGAAATGTGTCTTATACCTATCCAAATACAAGAATCAAAGCTTTAGAAAATTTAAGCTTCACTTTAAAAGCCGGCGAAAGCCTTGCCATTATGGGAAAAACAGGAAGCGGAAAATCTACCATTGCGCTTCTCCTCTGCCGCTTAATTGATCCTTCAGGAGGCGAAATTCTGGTTGATGGTAAAAACCTGAAAGAACATAACCTTGATATCTACAGAAAATTTATCGGATATATTCCGCAGGAAAGCTATCTCTTTTCGGACACGATTGAAAACAATATTGGCTTTGCCATTGACAATCCTTCTCACGAAAAAGTGGTGGAATTTGCTAAAAAAGCTGACGTTCATAAAAACATCATTCATTTCAAAGACCAATATGAAACCATGGTTGGTGAACGCGGTGTAATGCTTTCAGGCGGCCAAAAACAAAGAATCTGCATTGCAAGAGCAATGATAAAAGAACCAAAAATCCTGATTTTTGATGATTCACTATCCGCTTTGGATACCGAAACGGAAGAAAATATCCTTAAAAATATCGAAAATCAGATCAAAGACTGCACCTCAATCATCATTACTCATCGTGAAAGCAGCGCAAAGCGTGCAGATAAAATATTGAACCTTACAGATATAGAAAATAATCAATCTGCATAGATTTACATTATTTTTAGGAAAAATTTCATTTTTTAACTAATTTTTAAAAATATATTTGGTGGTCAAAAGAATTCTATTATATTTGTTATAATAAGATTTCTAAAATATCGTACAATGAGTGATTACAAGGAACGCCACGAAAATGAAATTTTCACGAAGGTGTTAAAAGCAGGAAGAAGAACGTATTTCTTTGATGTGCGCGAGACTAAAGCGGGAGATTATTATCTTACGATTACCGAAAGCAAAAAAAACTTCGGAGATAACGGAGAAGCATCTTTTGAAAAACACAAAATTTATCTTTACAAGGAAGATTTTAAAAGTTTTCAGGATATGTTCAAAGAATCATCCGACTTTATTATCAACGAAAAAGGTGAAGATGTTATTTCTGAAAAACATGACAAAGACTTCAAAAGCCGCACTTTTACAATAGACAGTGACGATGAAGTTTAACATAATATAAGCATCCTTTTTAGGGATGCTTTTTTATTTTGATTCTTATTTACAGATTGACAATAATTTCTGCGGCATGATCACTGGCTCCTTTTCCGCCTAGTTTTTCGCGAAGAATAGCATAATCTGCCAGCATTTTATTTCTGTTTTCTCCTAAAATCAGATTTAATTCTTTCACCAGATTTTTCGTATTCAGATCTTTTTGAATCAATTCTTTAACAACCTCACGATCCATAATAAGATTGACCAGAGAAATGTATTTTATATTTCTGACGAGGCGTTTTCCGATTTCATACGAAATCGTGCTTCCTTTATAACAGACGACCTCAGGAATGTTCAGCAAAGCAGTTTCTAAAGTTGCCGTTCCGGAAGTAACCAACGCTGCTTTTGAACATCTTAGCAGATCATATGTTTTGTTGGAAACGAAATGTACATTTTCGTCCACATATTTTTCGTAAAAATCTTTGGGTAAGCTCGGAGCTCCGGCAATCACAAACTGATATTCTTTAAAATAAGGACGCACAGAAAGCATAATCTGGAGCATCTTTTCCACCTCCTGCTTTCTGGAACCGGGCAAAAGCGCTATAATTTCCTTCTCATTCAAATGGTTTTCAGATTTAAAAGCTTCAATATTTATTGTTTTTAGATCTGAAATTGCATCAAGCAAAGGATGTCCGACAAAATGAGCATTTACATGATGCTTTTCATAAAAATCCTTTTCAAAAGGCAAAATTACAAGCATTTCGTCCACATATTCCTGAATGATCTTTACTCTTCCCTCTTTCCATGCCCATAATTGTGGAGAAATATAATACACGACTTTAATCCCCAACCTTTTTGCAAACTCAGCAATTCTCAGATTAAATCCCGGATAATCTACTAAAATCACAACATCAGGTTTATAAGTGTCAATATCAGCTTTGCAGTATTTAATATTTTTCAGAATCGTTCTGAGATTCATCGCCACTTCCAAAAATCCCATAAAAGCCAGATCCCGATAATGTTTTACCAAAGTTCCGCCAACTTTCTGCATCAGATCTCCTCCCCAAAAACGAAACTCTGCATTCTGGTCTTTGTTCTGAATGGCTTTCATCAGATTGCTTCCGTGCAAATCGCCCGAAGCTTCACCTGCAATGATGTAATATTTCATAGATTTATTAAATGAGGAATATTGAATGTGTGATGATCCAACTTAAAAAATTAAGCTTATTTTTGCGTAAAGATACTAAATAAAAATGGCTGAAGAATTCGAAATAAAAAACCGTGTAGCAGAAAGCGGGCTGATCAATTTTGATATTTCTGACCTTCTTCCAAAAGGTGAAAGAAAAGGGATTGACCTGAAAGATTTTCTTTTTGAAGGATTGATTTTAAAGGAAAAAGACTTCCGCGAGAGAGTAAGCCAAATCAATCCGGAAGAGTATAAGGATTCTTATGTTTATATCTATAATTCTGCAGATGCGATTGTTCCGCTTTGGGCTTATTTCCTCATCACGGCAAAACTTACGGATGTTACTAAAAAAATAGTTTTCGGAAACCGGGAAGACCTGGAAGTAATTTTAATGCACAATGCGATCCAAACCCATGATTTCTCGGATTTTGATGGGAAACGGGTTTTAGTAAAGGGATGTTCTGACAATTCAATTCCTGAAAATGCTTACATCGAGCTGGTGGAACAATTAAAACCTCTGGTAAAATCTCTGATGTTCGGAGAAGCATGCTCAAATGTTCCTATTTTTAAAAATTAAAAGTATAATAGTGAAAAATATTTTTCTGCTTTTTTATTTTTAATCTGCTTTTTTATTAATTAGCTTTTACTTTAAAATAGAGAAAACGCATCGCATTCACAATCTTATTTATTCGATAAAGAAATAAGAAAATTTAACCTAACTTTATTAAAAATTTCGGAATTCAAATCCGGATTTATATAACTTAAAAACAATTAAAAAAAATACAAATATTATGAGTTTATTAGACTTACTTACAGGGAATGCAGGAAATCAGGTAGCAACACAGGCTGAAAACAAATTTGGAGTCAGCAAAACACAAATAATTGCCTTATTGGCGGTAGCAGCTCCACTTATCATTTCCTATTTAAGA
>DAMDNI010000051.1:0-13396 GCA_032083825.1 Bergeyella sp.
AGTAGGAGGAGGAATTTATACAAAAGCTGCCGATGTTGGAGCTGATTTAGTAGGGAAAGTAGAAGCAGGAATTCCTGAAGATGATCCGAGAAATCCGGCAACAATTGCAGACAATGTAGGTGATAATGTAGGTGATGTTGCAGGAATGGGAGCAGACTTATTTGGTTCTTATGTAGCAACAGTTCTGGCGACAATGGTTTTAGGAAGAGAAACAATTTCTCAGGATTCTTTTGGTGGTTTTGCTCCAATTCTTTTGCCGATGCTGATTGCAGGAACTGGGATTATATTCTCCATTATAGGAACTTTATTTGTAAAAATTAATGATTCTACAGGAAATTCTACTTCAGCAGTTCAAAATGCTTTAAATCTTGGAAATTGGGGAAGTATTGTAATCACGGCTGTTTCTTCTTATTTTTTAGTGAATTATCTTCTTCCTGAAACAATGGTTTTAAGAGGTCATGAATTTACCAAAATGGGTGTTTTTGGTGCTATCATGGTAGGACTTGTTGTAGGAACTTTAATGAGTATTATTACCGAATTTTATACTGCAATGGGGAAAAGACCGGTCTCAAGTATTGTAAGACAATCTTCTACAGGCCACGCAACCAATATCATTGGAGGACTTTCCGTCGGGATGGAGTCTACACTTTTGCCGATTTTAGTTTTAGCAGCGGGAATTTACGGTTCTTACCTTTGTGCAGGACTTTACGGTGTTGCCATTGCAGCAGCCGGAATGATGGCAACCACAGCAATGCAGCTTGCAATAGACGCTTTCGGACCAATTGCTGATAATGCCGGAGGAATTGCTGAAATGAGTGAACTCCCAAAAGAAGTTCGGGAAAAGACGGATATTCTGGATGCAGTAGGAAATACAACTGCTGCTACAGGAAAAGGTTTTGCCATTGCTTCAGCTGCACTTACGGCATTGGCCTTGTTTGCCGCATTTGTAGGAATAGCAGGAATCGACGGGATTGATATTTATAGAGCAGATGTTCTGGCAGGATTATTTATTGGAGCAATGATTCCTTTTATATTTTCATCTTTGGCGATTACTGCGGTTGGACAGGCTGCAATGGCAATGGTAGAAGAAGTAAGAAGACAGTTTCGTGAAATTCCCGGAATTCTCGAAGGAAAGGCTGAACCGGAATACGAAAAATGTGTGGCCATTTCGACTGATGCATCTATTAAAAAAATGATGCTTCCCGGAGCTATAGCAATTATTTCTCCACTTTTGGTCGGGTTTATTTTTGGGCCTGAAGTTTTAGGAGGATTTTTAGCAGGAGCTACAGTTTCAGGAGTATTAATGGGAATGTTCCAGAATAATGCCGGAGGAGCTTGGGACAATGCTAAGAAATCTTTTGAAAAAGGCGCAGATATCAATGGAGAAACCTTCTACAAAGGTTCTGATCCGCATAAAGCTTCCGTAACGGGAGATACGGTTGGAGATCCTTTCAAAGATACTTCAGGGCCGTCAATGAATATTTTAATTAAATTAATGTCCATCGTTTCATTGGTAATTGCACCAACATTAGCAGCACTTCATAAAGACAAAATCGAATCGGACAGAAGAGATAAGCTCGAAAATATTATGTCAAAAGGAATAATAGCACCTCCGCCACAAGGAATGCACGTTCCAGGAATACCTCCGATGCATAGGGAAATCAAAGGACAATTGAATGCCGAAGGTGATTTCGTTTATGAAACAGGAGAAATTGAAGAAATAAAGCTTTCTGACGGATCTTCGCTTGGTTTGGGAAAAGAAAGCCAGTTGTGGCAACTATATAATGACGTAAAAAATAAAGATCATAGTTTATTAAATAAAGAAGCATGGTTCACCATTGAAAATCTGTATTTCCAGACAGGAAGCAGTGATTTGAAAGCAGTTTCAGAAGAGCAATTGCTTAATCTCGCAAAAATCCTGAATGCTTATCCGAACCTGAAAGTGAAATTAGGAGGATATACCGACAATACAGGAAACGAAGAAACCAATAAAAAATTATCAAATCTTCGTGCACAAACAGCAAAACTAAAACTGATTGAAGCCGGAATTGGCTCTGACAGGATTGAAGCCGAAGGTTACGGTTCTCAATTCCCGGTTTGTCCGCCCAATGATACAGACGAATGCAAGGCGAAAAATAGGAGAATTGATGTGAAAGTTATCGAAATGTAATAGGTTAAAGAAAATAAATGCCGGATTTTTTTCCGGCATTTTTATTTTTGATGAAACTGGATTTTAAAATTTAGTTTTACAAATTCTTCAAATTCTTCAAATTCTTTACCGCTTCAAGAATTGTTTCTTCCTTTTTCGAAAAGCAAAAGCGTATTGAACTCACATTTTTCCGGTCGTGATAAAATGCACTCAACGGAATTGTTGCTACCTTATAATTTTCGGTAAGCCAATAGGCAAAAGCTTTTTCATCTAGGTCAGAAATTTTTTCATATCCTAGAACCTGAAAATAGCTGCCTTTCGAAATGTTTTTCACAGTAAAAGGTAGATCTTTAATTTCAGAAAGGAAAAAATCTCTTTTTTGCTGCATCATTTCACGGTTTTTATCTACATCAAAAACTTCAAGATACTCAGCTAAAGCCTGCTGAGAAGGAGAATTTACGGAGAAGGTCAGATATTGATGAATTCTTCTGAAAGCCGCTGTGAAATTTTCATTAGCAACTACATAACCAACTTTCCAGCCTGTGATATGAAACATCTTCCCAAAAGAAAAAATAGAAAAACATCTTTTACTGATTTCAGGGTGATGAAGCGCACTTGTAAATTTGGTATCATCGAAATGAATCAGATCATACACTTCATCAGAAATTACGATAATTTCAGTGTTTTTTATAATCTCCCAAAGATTATCCCAATCTTCCTTTTCCCAGATTTTTCCGGTTGGGTTATGAGGAGAATTGATAATAATTGCTTTTGTTTTGTCTGAAATTTTGGATTTTAATATATTCCAGTCCATTTCGAAATGATCATTTAATGCGACAAAAACAGGAATTCCACCATTCATTTCAACCGCAGGTTGATAGCTATCGTAAGCAGGTTCAATGATGATGACTTCGTCGTTTTGCTGAAGGATTGCAGAAAGTGTGGTGTAAATTCCATAAGTAGCTCCTGGAACAATCGTAATTTCGGAACTGGAAAAATCAATATTCCTTTTTTTATTAAATTCAATCAAATTACCGATTAATAAAGGGTTTCCGGCTAAAGGCGCGTATTGGTTAAAATTCTGTTCCGCTGCTTTTCCTAAAAGTTTTTTCAAGATAGGATCAACCTCATAATCGGGAAATCCCTGGGCAAGATTGATGGCATTGTTTTTTATAGCAAGCGCAGTCATTTCAGAAAAAATTGTGATATCGCTGGCAGAATGTTTCGGTGTAAGTTTCATGAATTCAAAATTAACAGATTGATTTGTTATTTTTTATATTTTCCCAAAAGTTTTTTGAAATCCTGTTCTTTCTTTTTCAAAGAATAATTCCTACTTTTGACGAATGGAAAACTTCATTGTATCTGCACGCAAATATCGTCCACAGGAATTTGACACTGTTGTTGGGCAATCGCATGTAACAGATACTTTGGAACATGCCATCGGAAACAATCAGCTTGCTCAGGCGCTTCTTTTCTGCGGGCCGAGAGGAGTGGGGAAAACAACCTGCGCCAGAATTCTTGCAAGGAAAATTAATGAACAGGACGGGTCAACTTCGGAAGACGGATTTGCATATAATATTTATGAATTAGATGCAGCTTCAAACAATTCGGTTGATGATATCCGTGAATTGATTGATCAGGTTCGTTTTGCACCGCAGGTCGGGAAATACAAAGTTTATATTATTGACGAGGTTCATATGCTTTCAGCAGCAGCTTTCAATGCCTTTTTGAAAACTTTGGAAGAACCGCCTGCTCACGCTATTTTTATTCTTGCAACTACAGAAAGACATAAGATTATTCCGACCATTCTTTCCCGTTGTCAGATTTATGATTTCAAAAGAATCACGATTGAAGATATTCAGGGACATTTAAGGGGAATAGCACAAAAGGAGAGTGTTCAGTATGAAGATGATGCGTTATATTTGATTGCTCAGAAAGCGGATGGAGCTTTGCGTGATGCGCTTTCTATTTTTGACAGGCTTTCCACTTTTTCTCAAAAAAATATCACGCTTGCAAAAGCGGCTGAAGTCCTCAATATTTTAGATTATGATCAATATATGAATATTGTTGATCTTGCTCACGATAATAAAATTCCTGAAACGCTGACTGCTTTTAATGAAATCGTTAAAAAAGGTTTTGACAGCCATATTTTCATAGCAGGATTGGGAAGTCATTTCAGAGATTTGATGATGGCTCAAAACCCATCGACATTAGCACTGATTGAAGTTGGTGAAAAAACCAAAGCAAAATTTTCTGAACAGAGCAGAAAATGGGCTCCGCAACAATTGATTGATGCTATAGAAATCTGCAACTATGCAGATATCAATTATAAGAATTCTAAAAATCCAAGACTGACTGTTGAAATTGCATTGATGCAGCTCGCAAGCCTTACAGCGAATGGATTGGATTCTAAAAAAAAAAAATCTTAATTCTCGCGCCGCTTCTTAAAGATTTTTCACAGAAACTTGTCGAAAAAAAAAGTGAATCAGCAACTGCGCTTCCAAAACCCAATATAAGCACAGAAGAAAATGTAAAAGTTGAGAAATCTTCGAAGCCTTTACAGTCTCACAAACCGGTTTCAAAATTCAGTATCAGTCAGTCTTTAACAAAAAACGATGAAAAGGAGGAAGCTGATTTTTCAGCGGAAAAAGAAGAAAATCTTTCTTCCAACCATTTCACCAACACCGATTTGCTTACTGAATGGAATAAGTTTCTTGAAAACGTCAAAAAAAGAGACATGATTCTGTACAGCGCGATTAACGGGTTCAAATTTTCGAAAACCGATGAAAATACAATTTCTGTAAACTATCCTTCGGAAGCGGCAAAGAAAGAGTTTGAAAAGATTCAGAGCGAGTTTTTCAACCACTTTAAGCGTAAAGTGAATCATTTTAAAATTGAAGTAGAATATACAATGGATGTTGCTCTCAAAAAAGAAATCATCACAAAACGCAAAATTTTTGAAAAATTTGCTGAAATTAATCCGCTTTTGAAAGATTTGGATGATTTAATGAAGTTTGATTTGTCATAAATTTATATATTTGTCCACAGATTTCTTCAGATGAAGGAATATTTTATATAACAAAATTAGCATAAAAGCCTCTTAAAAAAGGATTTCTCCAGAATGGAAGCACAAAAATTTCCATATTTTACAACTTCAGCCTCTGCCTTTTATTACGGCGGGTTTTTTAGCTATTTTGCATTTTACTACAGAAATTTCAGAACGTATTACCGATTTTATTGGTTGGGCTAACTGAATTTCTTCTCAAAAAAGCAAGGAAAATTAAATTTCTCTTTCGATTTTCCTGAACTCATTTAAAACTTTGAACGATATTTTTTGAAAAGGAATTATAAAGTAAAATTTATAACAGATAAACTATTGTATTAATTAAAAAATAAACATTAAAATAAAATGAATTTAAGCGAACTGAAAAACGACTGGATCAAAGAATTTAATCAGCCACTCGTGATTGCCGGACCTTGCAGCGCAGAAAGTGAGGCTCAGATGTTGGAGACTGCAAAAAGAATAAAAGAATCCGGAGCACCCGTTCCTGTTTTCCGTGCCGGAATCTGGAAGCCGAGAACTAAGCCAAACGGTTTTGAAGGAGTCGGAGTAATCGGCCTGAACTGGCTGAAAAAAGTGAAAGAAGAATACGGCTTCAAAACGGCAACTGAAGTAGCGAACGCACATCACGTTTTTGCAGCGTTAGAAGCAGACGTAGACATTCTTTGGATTGGTGCGCGTTCTACCGTAAATCCTTTTACAGTTCAGGAAATTGCAATGGCTTTAAGAGGAACCGATAAACCTGTTTTGGTTAAAAATCCTGTAAATCCGGACCTTGCACTTTGGATTGGTGCAATGGAAAGGCTTCTTGGACAAGGGATTGAAAACTTAGGTGCAATTCACAGAGGCTTTTCTTCCTATCAGAAAACGAAATACAGAAATACACCGAACTGGCAGATTGCTTTAGATTTTAAAAATCAGTTTCCGAATATTCCGATGGTTGTGGATCCGTCACATATTTGCGGAAACAGAACAGGATTGGCAGGAATTGCACAGGAAGCTCTGAATGTTGGCTATGAAGGAATGATGATCGAAACGCATTCAAGCCCTGATGAAGCCTGGAGCGATGCTTCACAGCAGATTACACCAGAAGTTTTGGCGGAATTAATTTCAGGCTTAAAAATCAGAAAATCAGATATTTCCGGGTATGAAGATGATATGGGAAAACACAGAACTTTGATCTCCGACCTTGATTTTCAGCTGATTGAGCTTCTTTCGCAAAGGATGAAAATTGCCGAAAAAATAGGAACGATTAAAAAGCAAAACAATATTGCGATTTTTCAGCCGGATCGTTGGAAAGTCATTACCGAATATGCAAGCCAGAAAGCATTTGAAACCGGAATGTCACAAGAATTCATTGAAAAGGTTTTTAAAGCAATCCACGAGGAAAGTATTGAAGTCCAGAATAATATCATGATTGAAAGATAAAAACAGAAGGTGCGGATTTCCGCACTTTTTTCTTATATAAATTTTTAAATTTGCAGGAATCCAATTTTATACATTTGAAAGGTTTAATCACAAAATCTACGGGAAGCTGGTATCAGGTTTTAGAGCTCGATAACGGGAATTTTTTTGAAGCAAGAATCCGCGGAAAATTCAAGCTTCTGAAAAGCAGGCTTACCAATCCGATTGCAGTGGGCGATTTTGTTGAATTTCAGCTTGAGCAGGATGATATTGCCTGGATCACAAAAATAGAACCTCGCAAAAATTATCTGATCCGAAAATCAGTAAATCTTTCAAAGGAATCACATATTATTGCATCAAATATCGATGTAGCGTGTTTTATTTATACCTTGCGTTATCCGGAAACTTCTTTAGGCTTCTTGGATCGTTTTCTTGCATGCTGCGAAGCCTATAATATTCAGCCGCTGATTTTATTTAACAAAATGGATGTTCTGGATGAACAAGATCATGAAATTGTTGAAAATATCAAACATCTGTATAACAAAATAGGATACAACACTCTGGAAATTTCATCTTATTCAAAATTAAATCTGAATATTCTTCAAGAATCCATCAAAAATAAAACATCAGTTTTTTTCGGACATTCCGGAAGCGGAAAATCCACCTTGGTAAATGCTTTGCAGGAAGGGCTTAACTTAAAAACGGCAGAAATTTCTGAAGTTCATCTCAAAGGTAAACATACTACAACCTTCGCACAAATGTATTTTTGGGATTTCGGAGGAAGTGTAATTGATACTCCCGGTGTTCGTGAGTTTGCCATGATAGATGTAGAAAAAGAAGAAATCCAACATTATTTTCCTGAAATTTTTGAAATGGGAAGAGACTGTAAATTCCATAATTGTCTTCATATCAATGAGCCAAAATGTGCTGTCCTAAATGGATTGGAAACTGGTGATATTGAAGAGACACGCTATTTTACTTACCTTAAAATTATGGAAGAAGCAGAAGAAAATTCTGCAAAATAAAAAACCCGGCAATTAAGCCGGGTAAAAACTAATAACCATGAAAACTCAAATTAAACATGAGAATCGAAAAAATTATAACAACTAATGTGCCAAAAAATTTTCTTAGAAATTCTCACTAAGAATTTTCGAGTACAAATATAAAAACTTTTCATACATTTGCGCAACAAAAATTATATAAAATATGTCAGGTAATTTAACTTTTACGATGATCAAACCGGATGCTGTTGAAGACGGATACATTGGGGCGATTTTGGGTAAAATTTCAGAAGCAGGATTCAAGATTAAAGCATTAAAACTTACTCAGCTTACTGTGGATGATGCAAAAAAATTCTACGAAATTCATAGCGAAAGACCTTTTTACGGAGAATTGGTTGAATTCATGAGCAGAGGCCCTATTGTAGCAGCTGTTTTAGAAAAAGAAAATGCTGTGGAAGATTTCAGAACGCTTATCGGTGCTACAAATCCTGAAAATGCAGCGGAAGGAACCATCAGAAAATTATATGCAAGAAGCGTAGGAGAAAACGCTGTTCATGGTTCCGATTCTGATGAAAATGCTTTGATAGAAGCAGAATTTCATTTCTCCGGAAGAGAAATTTTCTAAAGAAACAAAAACCTTACAATATAAAATTCAGGGAAAATTTTTCTCTGAATTTTTTTTGTTTAGTAATAAAAAAGGAAGGGTTTAAAATTGTATTTCAGGTAATTTTATATAAATTTGTACAAATGCTCCGGCATCCAATTTTCCAAATGATGAAATCAAAGTTTAAATACGTTTATCAATATTGCATTGAAAGTTTTATATAACATGAATATTTACATAAATGTTTTAATCATAAAATTCTCAATAATTAAATAACCTTTAATTCTTGAGTTTTTTTTTGAACAGCTGCGAAATCAATAAATAATAACAGGCCTGAAAAGCCACTAAAATCTAAGAAAGTGAAAATATCCAAACTGGCATCCAATCTTATAGGATCAGAAATTGTAAAAATCGGAAATGAAGTGAATGATCTGAAATCTAAAGGTGCTGAAATTGCAAATCTTACCATTGGAGATTTAAATTCTAATCTTTACCCGATTCCTGAACTTTTAAAAGACGGAATTAAGAAAGCTTATCAGAACAATCTCACCAATTATCCGCCTGCAAATGGTTTACTTTCACTTCGTAAAGCGGTTTCAGAAGATCTAAAAAGAAGATGGAACCTTGATTATTCACCGAATGACATTCTGATTACAGCAGGTTCAAGACCTTTGATTTATGCAGTTTATAAAACAATTGTAGATGAAGGCGATAAGGTTATTTATCCGATTCCGTCATGGAATAATAATCACTATGCTTATTTGACTTCGGCAAATGCTGTGGAAGTAAAAGCAAGCCAGGAAAATAATTTTCTTCCGACTGCTGATGATTTGAGACCTCATCTCAAAGATGCAGTTTTAGTTTGTCTTTGTTCTCCGCTGAATCCTACGGGAACAATGTTTACCAAAGAGCAGCTTGCTGAAATCTGCAAAATGATCCTCGAAGAAAATGCCAAAAGAGGAGAAAACGAGAAATCTTTGTATCTGATGTATGATCAGATCTATTCCAACCTTACTTTTGATGCAGAGCATGTAGATCCGGTTTCATTATTTCAGGAAATGAGAAAATATACCATTTATATTGACGGGATTTCAAAATGTCTGGCTGCAACCGGAGTTCGTGTTGGCTGGGGATTTGGGCCTGCTCATGTTATTGATAAAATGAAGGCACTTCTTACACATGTCGGAGCTTGGGCTCCGAAGCCTGAACAGGAAGCAACCGCAGAATTTCTAAGCAATTCGGAAAATGTTAACCTATATGTCGAAGATTTCAAACATAAGCTGGAAGCAAGCCTGAAAGTTCTTCATGAAGGGATTCAGGATTTAAAATCAAAAGGTCTGTCCGTAGAAAGTATTCAACCGATGGGAGCTTTGTATTTAACCATTAAGCTTGATTATATCGGAAAAATAAAACCTGACGGAAACAGAATCGAAACTTCTTCAGATTTAGTTTTTTACCTTATTAATGAAGGTGGAGTAGCATTTGTTCCTTTCTCCGCTTTTGGTGACGAAAAAACCGAACCTTGGTTCCGCGCTTCTGTTGGCGGGCTTTCTTTGGACGAAATCAAAATCATGCTTCCAAAGCTTGAAAAAGCATTACATAATTTAAAATAAGATTCCACAATAAAAAATGTAACAACCATGCAGTTGTTACATTTTTTAATATTAAAGAGATATAGCCTAAATATGAAAATTATTGCTGTCATTCCTGCACGTTATCAGGCAAGCCGTTTTCCGGGGAAACTGATGCAGATTCTCGGAGAGAAAACTGTAATTGCGACCACCTATCAGAATGTCGTCGAAACTGGTTTATTTGATGATGTTTTTGTGGCTACAGATTCCGAAATTATTTTTAACGAAATTCTGAAAATTGGAGGAAATGCAGTAATGACAGGACAGCATGAAACAGGAAGTGACAGGATTGCTGAAGCTGTTCAGGATATCGATTGTGACATCGTTGTGAATGTTCAGGGTGATGAACCGTTTTTGAAAACCGAGCCTTTAAAACAACTGATTTCTGTTTTTGGTGAAGATAATGAAGAGAAAATTTCACTGGCTTCTTTAAAAATAAAACTTATTGATCCTGAAGAAATCCAAAACCCCAACAATGTAAAAGTGATTACTGATCATGATAATTTTGCATTGTATTTCAGCAGATCTGTAATTCCTTATCCCAGAGAAACTTCCGTTGAAACACTATACTACAAGCATATCGGAGTGTATGCTTTCAGGAAAAAAGCTTTACTGAATTT
Source organism: Bergeyella sp. (assembly GCA_032083825.1). Taxonomy (GTDB): domain Bacteria; phylum Bacteroidota; class Bacteroidia; order Flavobacteriales; family Weeksellaceae; genus DAMDNI01. The sequence goes on from DAMDNI010000051.1 coordinate 10,471, forward strand.
TGCAAAACTTCCGATGAAGCCTTTGGAAATTTCCGAAAAGATAGAGTGCATCCGTTATCTGGAATACGGAATGAAAATTAGGATGGTGGAAACCGATTTTGTCGGAGTCGGCATTGATGTTCCCGAGGATCTTGAAAAAGCTAATGAAATTCTCAAAAACCAATCTTAAATTTTGTTAAGGCCGTAGAATTTCTTTTACATTAAGTCTCAAAAAATTATATTTGAAGTCAATTTTATTCCATGAAACAACTTTTTTTACTTATAACTTTTCTTTTTACGACTTTCGTTTTTTCTCAAACAGCGAAAGAAATTATTGATCAGAATATCGAAAATTCGGGAGGACTGATCAATTGGAAGCTTCTTAATTCCGTAATTCTTACCGGGAAAGTTACATTGGGAATCAATGACGAATATCCGATAAAAATATATCAGCAGCGTCCTAATCTTACCAAAACTACGATTATGATTGATAAAAAGGAAACAGCAATCGAAGGTTTTGACGGGAAAAAAGGATATGCAATGAATTATGCAGCCAACAAGCTTCAGGAATATCCGAATTATGTTCCGGAAAGTTTTGACAACGATTTTATTGATTGGGAAAATAAAGGTTTCGAAGCTAAATATCTCGGAAAAGAAAAAGTAGGGGAAATCTATTGTCATAAGGTAGAATTGACAAAAAATGTCAATAAAAATTATTATTACTTCGATACCAAGAATTTTATGCTTTTAAAAGAAGTAAAAAAGGACGAGGCGTTACTATATTATGATTATAAAAAAGTTGGTAACCTTTTATTCCCTTTCAGAATAGAAAGCTCTTCGCCGAAAAAAGACGGAGATTATGTAATTCTTTTGAATAAGGTTGAAACCAACAAAGAGTTTCCTTCCAATACCTTTAAGTTTTAATTTTTAATCTTTTTTAGAAATGAAAAAAATATTCATATTTCTGTTGTCTATAGTTGCAGTGATTCAAAGCTGTGCGCAGAAAAAATCGGAAACGTCCAAAGCAAAAACCAAAGAACTTATGGGAAAAACCATTTATGATTATAAAGTAGAAAGCCTTGATGGCAGCGAAATCAATTTTGCAGATTTTAAAGGAAAAAAAATCCTGATTGTCAATACTGCTTCAGAATGCGGATTTACGCCACAATATGCAGATCTTGAAAAACTGTATGAGCAATACAAAGACAAATTGGTAATTGTAGGATTTCCCGCAAACAATTTTGGCGGGCAGGAACCCGGAACAAATGCTGAGATCGGAACTTTCTGTCAGAAAAACTACGGAGTAACTTTTCCGATGGCTGCAAAAGTTTCGGTAAAAGGAGATGATACAGCGCCGGTTTTTAAATTTCTTACCGAAAAAGAACTGAATGGTGTAAAGAATTCTGATATCCTCTGGAATTTTACCAAATTTCTAATAGACGAAAACGGTAAGCTCATTGATAGTTTTGTGAGTACGACAAAACCAACTGATGAAGCAATTACAAAATATTTGAAATAATTAAAACGCATCATTTCGATGCGTTTTTAGTTTTTGTATTTTTATATAAGTATAATTTTAACGCTTAATTACTTATTATTCTTTTCTGCAAAACTGAAAATACAGCCAAGCTTTATTTTAGAATATCCGTTGGATTTTATTTTGGAAGAATTGACCATTGCCTGAGCCAGAACCTCTGTTGGTAATGGTTTCTGGCTTTTAAACAAACCTAGCAGATTAACAAATTTTATCATTTTTGCACCGAGAACTTCACCATTTCTGTCTGTATTTTTCCGTTCCAGCATTCCGGGGCTGAAAATCGTAATTTTATTAAAATGTAAATCTTTCACTGCCTGTTCTAGCTCGCCTTTCATGCGGGAATAGAAAATTTTGGATTTCGGATTCGCTCCGTAGGCAGAAACAAGAATATAATCTTCCACGTCATTTTCTTTTGCCACTTTTGCAAAATTCAATTGGTAATCATAGTCAACTTTCCGTTGTGCTTCTTTGCTTCCGGCGTCTTTTAGAGTAGTTCCCAGACAAGAAAAAGCGACGTCTCCTTTCACCAGATATTTCCATTTTTCAGGTTTTTCAAAATCTACGATATGAGATTTCAGTTTTTCACTTTCAATATTCATTGGCTTCCGTACAAAAGCATGAATTTCTTCAAAATCATGATCAAGAAGCAGTTTTTCTACCAGATCTTTTCCTGTAGCGCCGGTTGCGCCGATTATTAAAGCTTTCATCTGAAATGATTTTAGATTTATTATCAATTTAACAGAAATAAATTTACGATTTTTTCATAATATTGGAATAGATTTGAAAGTTGGTGTGATTGAACAATCATAAAGCAATCTAAAACCTTAGATTATGGAAATTGAGGAAATAAGAGAATATTGTTTGAAGAAAAAAGGAACAACTGAAAGCCTTCCTTTTGATAATGAAACCCTGGTCTTTAAAGTAGGAGGAAAGATGTATCTACTGCTCCCCCTTGAATCAAATCCTCCGGTTTTTTCTGCCAAAGCAAACCCGGAATGGAGCGAAGAATTGCGTGAAAAATATTATCAGATCAACGGAGCTTACCATATGAATAAAACCCACTGGAATTCTGTTGAATGTGAAGGATTGAAAAGCGAACTGATTCTTAAATTAATCGATCATTCTTATGATTTGATATTCAATTCTCTCTCGAAAAAAATAAAAGAAGAAGTGCAGAATTCATAATTACCCTGATAATTATTTACGGTAAAAATCTTCGGTGATCTTTTTGTCTTCATCCAGTTTTTCGATCAGTTTTTCCAGCCCTTCAAATTGGATTTCATCATGAAGGAAATCCCGGAATTTTACCGTAATATTTTCATCATAAATCTCTTCGTTAAAATCCAGTATATTCACTTCGGTATGAATAGATTTTCCGTAAGCATCAATAGTAGGATTGGTTCCGATGCT
>DAMDNI010000051.1:13406-15791 GCA_032083825.1 Bergeyella sp.
GTTTTTTAACGAAAACATCCACAATGTAAGCTCCCTTTTTAGGAAGAAGTTTGATGCTTTCCGTATCGATATTGGCGGTTGGAAATCCTATTGTTCTCCCGATTTTTTTTCCATGAATTATTTTTCCGGAAACGGGATAAAAATAGCCCAGCATTTCGTTGGCTTCCAAAATTTTTCCTTCTGATAAAGCGTTTCTTACTTTGGTGGAAGAAATATTGTGATTATGAATATTCACGGCTTCCATTTGCTCGACTTCAAATCCTAATTCTGGTGCAAGCTTCTGGAGAAGTTCAAAATTTCCGCTTCTGTTTTTTCCGAAAACATGATCGTGGCCGACGATCAGGTATTTTACATTGAGTTTCTCAACCAAAATCTGCTTTACAAATTCTTCACCGGTAAGATTCCGGAAATCTTCATCAAAATTTTTAAGAAAAAGATTCTGAATGCCGTACTTTTCAAAAAGCCCGGTTTTTTCTTCAAGAGTATTGAGAAGTTTTAAATCTTCATCAGGGCTAAAAACGAGTCTAGGATGCGGCCAGAAAGTGAGAACCGAAGATTCCAGGTTTTTTGAGGCGGCGGTTCTGTTCAGTTCATCAATGATAGATTTATGGCCGAGATGTACGCCGTCAAACATTCCTAAAGACAATGCCAGTGGTTTTTCCGGAATATATTCTGAAAACTCTTTGTAGATATTCATAAGGCGCAAAAATACATGATTTCAATCTTTTACTGAAATCTGTTTCTACTTTTTTGAATATTTTTGCAAAATGAATGAACAGGAATTAAAAGATTTTCTGAACGAAAAGGCAGATCAGTATAATCATCCCGATTTTATTGAGAATGATCCGATTCAGATTCCGCATTGTTTTTCTTTGAAGCAGGATATAGAAATTTCAGGATTTTTAACAGCTACAATTGCTTGGGGAAATCGTAAATCCATTATCAGAAGTGCAGAAAATATGATGGGTTTTTTAGGAAACTCACCTTATGATTTTGTCATGAATTTTAATGAAAATGATTTGAAATCTATTGAAAATAAAGCGATTCACAGAACATTTAATTCCGATGATTTTACTTTTTTTCTCCGAAGCCTGCAAAACATTTATCGGCAAAATGAAAGCCTGGAAAGTTTATTTTTCATTCAAGAAAATGAAAGTAATTTTTATCATTCTTTAGAACGTTTCAGAAGCAGTTTCCTAGAACTGAATAATGTCCACCGCGCAAAAAAACATGTGAGTTCTACCTATAAAAATTCTTCTGCAAAACGGCTGATGATGTTTTTGCGCTGGATGGTAAGGAAAGATAATCGCCATGTTGATTTCGGAATCTGGGAAAAGATTGATCCAAGATATCTTTCAGTTCCGCTGGATGTGCATACCGGGAATATTTCAAGAAAGCTGAATCTTGTCACGCGTAAACAAAACGACTGGAAAACTGTTGAAGAAATGGATATTTCTTTACGGAAATTTGATGCAGCAGATCCTGCGAAATATGATTTTGCGCTTTTTGGACTGGGCGTTTCTAAAGATTTTTCCTAAATATTAGATTTCCAGATTTTTGTAAATTCAATAAAATCTGAAACGGAAAGTTCTTCAGCTCTTTTATCTAAAAATGGGTGAGTTTTTAGTTTTTCGGGTATATTTAGAACCTTAAGCGCATTGGAAAGCTTTTTCCTTCTTTGATTAAAACCTGCTTTTACAATTTTTTTGAAAAGCTCTTCATTTCCTGCCAAACCTTCCTTCACGTTTCTTGTCAGCCTAATCACTCCGGATTTTACTTTTGGAGGCGGATTGAAAACATTTTCTGAAACCGTAAAAAGATATTCCACATCATAATATGCCTGAATAAGCACAGAAAGAATTCCGTAATCTTTATTTCTGGGAACAGCAGCAGTTCTCTCAGCGACTTCTTTCTGAAACATTCCGGACATTTCAGGGATTTTTTCAAAATGATCAACGATTTTAAAAAGAATCTGGGAAGAAATATTGTAGGGAAAATTTCCGATTACAGCAAGCGGTTCAGAAAAAAGAGCATCGATGTCAAGCTTCAGAAAGTCTCCGACAAAGCTGCTTTCATTCAGCTGAATATAGTTTTGTTTAAGATAATCAATAGATTCCTGATCGATCTCTGCAAGTAAAAGTTCTGGTTTTTTTTCCAGCAGATATTTGGTAAGAACGCCTGTTCCCGGTCCAACTTCCAGAATTTTTCCATAGCCTTCAAAGCTAAGGCTTTCCACTATTTTACGGGCAATATTTTCATCTTTGAGAAAGTGCTGTCCGAGGTGTTTTTTTGCTTTTACAGTCAAGATTATTTATGATTTTATTAACAATACTTTTTCCGAATTATCCGCAAAGTACGGAAGTTTTTTTCTATTTTAGCCGAAAA
>DAMDNI010000052.1:0-15631 GCA_032083825.1 Bergeyella sp.
AACATTGCTTTGAATATTATTGGCATTGACATTCGTTTGAGCAGGTGAATCAAACCCGTCAAGAACAGGATCAGAAACGATCAGATATCTTCCTTCATTCACATCGGTAATTCCATCATTGTCATTATCAACATCAATATCATCCGAAACACCGTCTCCATCAGTATCTGCGAGAATTTTTCCCGAAACCTGCTGTTGCTTTTCTGAAGAAAAAGCAGATACATTCTCATTTTTTTTGTTTGCTGATGAAATTACTTCAGTTTTTTTACCTGGATCAGCAATATTAAACCCGGAATCAATGCTTGGATCTGCTATCTTGAGCAAAGAAAAATGACTAATTCCCCAGGAAAACAGAATTAGTGCTGAAAAGAAATTAATTTTTGTCATATCGTGGTTATAGTTATGCAGGGCTAGGCTAAAATCACTCCATCAAAGTGCATTTAAAGGATACGATTATATAAAAAAACGATTTTCCAATACTCCCAATACCTACTTGTGCAGTGTTGATAAAAATATTTCTAGCTTTAACGTGCAAAAATAGAAAATAATTTCTATAAATAGATAAAATTTATAAAAAAAACCATTTCAAAAAAATGAAATGGTTTTTTATAATATTGTAATAGAATTATTTCAACTCTACTTCAGCGCCAGCTTCTTCAAGTTGTTTCTTAAGAGCTTCAGCTTCGTCTTTTGGAATACCTTGTTTGATTGGAGCAGGAGCACCATCTACGATATCCTTAGCTTCTTTAAGACCAGCACCTGTTAAATCTTTTACCAATTTAACGATAGCTAATTTAGAAGCACCAGCTGATTTAAGAATTACGTCGAATTCTGTTTTTTCTTCAGCAGCTTCACCTGCACCACCTGCAGCAACTACTACTGCAGCAGCAGCTGGTTCAATTCCGTATTCATCTTTAAGGATAGCAGCTAATTCGTTTACGTCTTTTACTGTTAGGTTTACTAGCGTTTCAGCTAAATTTTTTAAATCTGACATTGTTGTAATGTTTTTGTTGTTGTACGATTATATTATTTTTTGAGTGTAATTATTCAGCAGTAGGAACTTCAGTTCCTTCTGCGCTTGCTTCTGGAGCTTCAGTTGCAGCCTCAGCAGCAGGAGCTTCTTCAGCAGGAGCTGTTTCTTCAGCTTTAGCTTCAACAGCACCTTCAGCTTTATTTTGTAAAGCAGAAACCAATCTTTGAATTGGAGATTGAAGCAATCCGATGATTTCACCGATCATTTCTTCTCTAGACTTGATGTTTACAAGTGTATCAAGATTATTATCTCCCACATAGAACGTTTCCTGAAGGTAAGCAGATTTCAAAGCTGGTTTTTCAGCTTTTTTTCTGAATCCCTGGATTAGTTTTGCAGGAGCATTTGCTGTTTCTGAAATCATCAAAGCAGAATTTCCTTTGAATGATTCGAACATTTCAGCATAATCTACACCTTCAATCTGTTCCATTGCTTTTTGTAAAAGGGTATTTTTCACCACTTTCACAGTAATATTTTGTTTGAAAGCCTGTCTTCTGAATTCTGAAGACTGAGCAGCGTTCAACCCTTCAAGATCTGCTACATAAACTACTTTTGCATCCTGAAGCAAATCTTTGATCTCTTGTATTGCTACAACTTTTTGGTCTTTTGTCATTGTTTTAGGATTTATATTAGTTTACAGATTTAGTATCAATTGCGATTCCAGGGCTCATAGTAGAAGACAAGTAAATGCTTTTTACATAAGTTCCTTTAGCAGCAGTTGGTTTCAATTTAATCAAAGTCTGGATCAACTCCTGAGCATTCTCCTTGATTTTAGCAGCTTCGAAAGATACTTTACCAATACCTGCATGGATGATACCGTATTTATCAACTTTGAAATCAATTTTACCAGCTTTCACTTCAGTTACTGCTTTACCAATTTCCATGGTTACAGTTCCTGATTTAGGGTTTGGCATAAGACCTCTTGGCCCTAATACTCTACCTAATGGTCCTAATTTACCCATAACAGCCGGCATCGTTACGATAACGTCAACATCTGTCCAACCGTCTTTGATTTTTTGTAAATATTCATCAAGACCTACATAATCTGCTCCAGCTTCTTTAGCCTCAGCTTCTTTATCTGGAGTTACTAAAGCCAAAACTTTAACATCTTTACCAGTACCGTGAGGAAGAGATACAACACCTCTTACCATTTGGTTTGCTTTTCTTGGATCTACACCCAGTCTCACAGCGATGTCAACAGATGCATCAAATTTTGCGAAATTCACTTCCTTTACCAAAGCAGAAGCTTCTTCAAGATTGTAAATTTTATTCTTTTCCACTTTGCTTAAAGCTTCTTTTTGCTTCTTCGTTAATTTTGCCATTTCTCTAAGTTTTAAGCGTTAGTTGGTTTAGTTCCTGTTACTCTCAATCCCATAGATCTAGCTGTACCTGCAACCATAGAAAGTGCTGAATCTAAAGTAAAGCAGTTAAGATCTGCCATTTTATCTTCTGCGATTTTTTTCACTTGATCCCAAGATACAGAACCTACTTTGTTTCTGTTTGGTTCTCCGGAACCTCCTTTGATTTTAGCAGCATCCATTAGCTGAATTGCAGCAGGAGGAGTTTTGATTACGAATTCAAAAGATTTGTCTTCGTACACAGTAATCACTACTGGCAAAACCTGCCCAGGCTTATCCTGAGTTCTTCCGTTAAATTGCTTACAAAACTCCATGATGTTCACACCTGCAGAACCCAAAGCTGGACCTACTGGTGGAGAAGGGTTAGCAGCGCCACCTTTCACCTGAAGTTTTACCATTTTAAAGACTTTTTTAGCCATTTTTTGTTGTTTAAATTTGAATAATGAATGAGTTTGGAAGCATTATTATTCATACCAGTTTGTTTATCTCACCTTACAAGCTGGTATTTCGGTTTGCAAAATTATGAAATATTTTTGAATTAGCAAACCTAACTAATTAAATTTCAGATAAAAATTGATATAAAAAGACCTAAACAAAAAAACCACTCAAATTTGAGTGGTTTTGTATTCTTTTATAAAAGCTTAAACTTTTTCTACCTGCATAAAGCTAAGTTCCATCGGAGTTTTTCTTCCAAAAATAAGAACTGAAACCTCAAGTTTTTTCTTGTCTTCCAAAATTTTCTCAATTGTTCCGTTAAATCCGTTGAAAGGTCCGTCGATTACTTTTACGTTTTCTCCAACGATGTAAGGAATTGCCATATCCTGAGCAAATTCTGAAAGCTCGTCCACTTTACCCAGCATTCTGTCTACTTCTACTTTCCTCATCGGAACAGGATCTCCTCCTTTTGTTAAGCTTAAAAAGGAAATCACTCCAGGTAAATTTTTAATGATATGCGGAATTTCACCTACAAGATTAGCCTCAATCATGAGATATCCCGGATAATAAGGTCTTTCTTTAGGAACTTTTTTACCGTTTCTAATCTGAATAACCTTTTCCATAGGAATGATTACTTGAGTAACATAAGATTCGAAACCTAAATGTTTCATCTCGTTCTCAATATAGTTTTTCACTTTATTTTCCTGCCCGCTGATTGACTTCAGCACATACCACTTCAAATCGCTCATGGAAAATTATTTTAATTGAAAAGGTTAATAAACAAAGATAAAATATTAGAGATTGCTTTACTGAATAAAGAATCAATACCGAATGTAAACAAAGCAAGAATTACGGTTGCAATCGTTACAACAATTGTTGAGGATTGCAGATCCGGCCATTTCGGCCATTCTACTTTATTTTTGAATTCGTTATAAGAACCTTTTAAAAAATCTACTAAGCTCATTATTTTCTATTTGCACGGGCACAAGGATTCGAACCCTGATCAACGGTTTTGGAGACCGGTATCCTACCATTGGACGATGCCCGTAGATTAAAAAAGTTCCGTAAGCTTCCTCACGGAACTTTTATATTGATTTAGATTAATCTAAGATTTCAGTAACCTGACCAGCACCAACTGTTCTACCTCCTTCTCTGATCGCGAATCTAAGACCCTCGTTAAGAGCGATTGGCTGTAACAATTCTACAGTGATTGTTAAGTTATCACCAGGCATTACCATTTCTACACCTTCTGGCAAGAAGATTTCACCTGTAACGTCAGTAGTTCTTACATAGAACTGAGGACGATATTTGTTGTGGAATGGAGTGTGACGTCCACCTTCTTCTTTAGAAAGGATATAAACCTCAGCTTTGAATTTTTTGTGTGGTTTAACAGAATCTTTCTTAGCGATTACCATACCTCTCTTGATGTCAGTTTTTTCAATACCTCTCAATAATAGACCTACGTTATCACCAGCTTCACCTCTGTCTAGGATTTTTCTGAACATTTCAACTCCTGTAATTGTAGAAGTCAATTTTTCATCACCCATACCAACGATATCAACTGGATCACCAGTGTTGATAACACCAGCCTCGATTCTACCAGTCGCTACAGTACCTCTACCTGTAATAGAGAATACGTCTTCGATTGGCATCAAGAATGGCTTATCCTGATCTCTTACCGGTTGCTCGATCCAAGAGTCAACAGCAGCCATCAATTCGTCGATTTTTTCAACCCATTTTGGCTCACCATTAAGACCTCCTAATGCAGATCCTTGGATTACTGGAGAGTTATCTCCGTCATATTCATAAGAAGAAAGAAGATCTCTAACTTCAAGTTCAACTAGTTCTAATAGCTCAGCATCATCTACCATATCCACTTTGTTCATGAAAACAACGATTCTTGGTACGTTTACCTGACGGCAAAGAAGGATATGCTCTCTTGTTTGAGGCATTGGCCCGTCAGTTGCAGCAACTACAAGGATTGCTCCGTCCATCTGAGCAGCACCAGTTACCATGTTTTTTACATAGTCGGCGTGACCAGGACAGTCAACGTGAGCATAGTGTCTGTTTTCAGTTTCGTATTCTACGTGAGCAGTGTTAATAGTAATTCCTCTTTCTTTTTCTTCTGGAGCAGAGTCAATAGAAGAGAAATCTTTCTTTTCAGCTAATCCTTTGTCTGACAATACTTTTGTAATAGCAGCAGTCAAGGTAGTTTTACCATGGTCAACGTGACCAATAGTACCAATGTTCAAGTGCGGTTTGTTACGATTAAACGTTTCCTTTGCCATGATTTTAAATTATTTGTTTTTTATTAATTATTTTAAAATTTCGGTTTGCAAATATAGTGATTTTTTGAATATTAAAACTTTTTTATTGAAAAAAGTATCAACATTCAACTTTACTCTCAGAAAACCGATTTTATTCTGTAATTTGGACTGCAAATTTATGAAATTATTTTTTCAGATAAAAATTTTCCAAATCTTATTTCAAAAAGAAATCTTCCGGATTTCCGAAAGATTTTCTTCTAAATATTAAAGAGCCAACGATGAGATTTGAACTCACGACCTCTTCCTTACCAAGGAAACGCTCTACCCCTGAGCTACGTCGGCTTAAAAAAAAATCACAGCCAGTGTTGGTGTGATTTTTAGAGCGGAAGACGGGGGTCGAACCCGCGACATTCAGCTTGGAAGGCTGACGCTCTACCAACTGAGCTACTTCCGCATTTTTTCGTCTTATTATAAAGACTGTTGGTAATTGAGTTTGCAAATTTAATGAATTTTTTAAACTTTGCAAATTTATTTTCATAAAATGTGGGGAGAGCAGGATTCGAACCTACGAAGCCGAAGCAGCTGAGTTACAGTCAGCCCCATTTGACCGCTCTGGTATCTCCCCGATACTTTATATAATAGAGCCTCCAGAGGGATTCGAACCCACGACCCCGAGATTACAAATCACGTGCTCTGGCCAACTGAGCTATGGAGGCAAAATTTCAAAAGAACGCTGTTCGTTTTTGCGAGTGCAAATATAACATTGTTTTTTTGAAATTCACAAATTTTTTATAAACTTTTTTTATTTTTTCCTGTAATTAATTTTTAGGCTAATTCTTTTTTCTTGATTAGCAGCTTTTTAGCTGTATCAGCGCAAAGATCTAAACTTTCCTCAAAACTTGAGCAGGTTTTCTTTACTACGATATCTTCTCCCGGAACAACCAGTTTGATCTCAGCAGTCTTATTTTCTTTGGATGAAATATTTTCTACTTTTAAAAACACCTGACATTCTATAATCTTGTCATAAAAGGTGTCGAGTTTGCTTATTTTTTTAGTTAGGAATTCTTCTAGTGGTTCATGAGGAGTCAAACCTATGGACTGAACAGTAATTTTCATAATAAAAGATTTTTAATCATTAAACACTATGAAGTTTTGACACTTCACTCTTCTTCGTTTTTTAAAGCTCTGGGATGAGCACTATTTAATACTTTTTTTAATTGTTCTATATTGGCACTCGTGTAAACCTGCGTACTGGCAAGACTGGAGTGTCCTAATATCTTTTTCACCTTAGAAATTTCAGCCCCATTTTCCAAAACATGCGTTGCAAACGTGTGCCTTAGAATATGAGGGCTTTTTTTCTTCTTCGAAGTAACAAGACTAAGATAGGAGTTTACGACTGAATAGACAAATTTCTCATTCAGTTTTTTTCCTTTTCGGCTGACAAAAAAGTATTGCGAAGCTTCTGGTAAAGCAATTCTTTCATTTAAATAATTTTTAAAGCCATTCACCAAATCAGACGATACCGGAATAATTCTTTGCTTATTTCCTTTCCCGGTAATTTTGATCTGTTCTTCAGAAAAATCTACATTCTCAAGAAGCAGGCTGCATAGCTCCGCCTTTCTAATCCCGGTCTGATATAGTGTTTCAACAATAAGTTTTTCGAGAGAAGACCCTTTTTCCTCCAGAACATTCTCCACAAGCTGCATTTCATCTTTGGAAAAAGGCGTTTGTTTTTCAGGGTAAAATTTAAGTGAATTTATGCCTTCAAGAGGAGAAACCTTAATTTCGTCAAGCTTTAAAAGAAAAAGATAAAAGCTTCGGAGAGAGGAAAGCTTACGGTTGATACTTCTTTTCGAAATCTTCTTTTCACTAAGGCGAACCATAAAATTTCGGATCACCTTTTTATTAACCTTTACAAGATTCTCATGACCTTCCGTTTCCATCACAAAAAGGCGAAAATCAGATAAATCTTTTTTATAACTTAAAACAGTATTAGGTGAATACCTGCGTTCAATTTCAATATATTCAAGAAACTTTTCAACCATAAAAAACAAAATCACTTTCCAAATTTACACATTTGGAAAGTGATTTCAATATTTTCGTTCAAGAAAAAACAGGATTAAGCCTGCTCTTCTTTGCTCAATTGTCTTTGCTTATGAGCTGCTTTAAGTTTACCTTGTCTCAAAGTTACAGAAGGTTTTGTGAATTGCTGTCTTGATCTTAACTGACGAACAACACCTGTTTTATCAAATTTTCTTTTGTACTTTTTAAGAGCTCTGTCGATAGACTCTCCGTCTTTTACTGGAATAATTAACATAATTTACATCTCATTTTGGATTGCAAAAATAGAAATAAAATTTAAAACCGCAAAATATTTTCGTTTCTTTTTAAATTTCAGTACATTGGCTTTAAATTTTTTTCTGAATGTCTTCACAATATACCGTCATCAACGCATCAGCAGGATCCGGGAAAACATATGCTTTGGTACAAAGGCTTCTGACGATTTGCTTGAAATATCCGAATCAGCCGGATGCGATCCGCTATATTTTGGCTTTGACTTTTACCAATAAAGCTGCGAATGAAATGAAGGAAAGAATCCTGAACTGGCTGAAAAATTTTTCATCTGAAAAATATATACAAAACCAGGATCTTATCAATATTCAGAAAAAACTCGACCAGGACAATATAAAAGTAACATTGGAAGACCTTCATGAAAGATCAAAAAAAATTCTGGATTATGTCCTTCACCACTACTCTACACTGAATATAGGGACTATTGATAAGTTCAATTCGAGGCTGGTCCGAAGCTTTGCTTATGAATTGGGGCTCGCCCAGAATTTTAATCTTGAAATTCAGGCGGAACCTTTTCTGATTGAAGCCGTTGATAAAATGCTGGACGAGATTGGAGAAAAAGAAGAAATTTCTGATGCATTCATGGATTTTGTGAATTACAGCCTTGACAATAATGAACGGATCAGCCTAAGTGAAACACTTTACAATTCTGCCAAAGAATTCGTTCAGGATAAACACTATTTTGAACTTAATAAAAATAAAGATTTCAGCTGGGAAGCCTACGATGTAAACAAACAGAAGCTTAGAAAAGAAATCCGTGAGCTGAAAAAGGAAAATCTGCAGATTTCTCAAAACATTCTTCACCTTCTGAATGAAAAGAGCCTTGATATTTCTGATTTTTCCGGAGGGAAATCAAACAGTATTGCCAAATTTTTTGCCGAAACCGAAAGATTCTACAAAAAAGAACGCGACGGATTTCCTTTTCCCGGAAACGAAGATTCTGCAAATGCCACTTTCTTAAAAGGAGCCTCTGCTTCAGGAAAAAAAAGAGAAATAGAAATTGATGAAATCTTAGATTATCTTTTAGAAAACCGGAGAAAAATAATCAGCAATTATATTCTTTCTCAAAAAAAAGAAAAAATACTTCGGGCAATTCTCCCTCTAAAAGTCAATAAAGAAATCCAGGATAAGCTGGCAGAAATTGAAGAAGAAAACGATCTGGTTCTGCTTTCGAAATTCAACATTATGATTCATGAGAATCTTCGGGAAGAGCCTTCATCTTTTATTTATGAAAAAGTCGGAACACAGTTTTCACACTACTTTTTTGATGAATTTCAGGACACTTCTCAGCTGCAATGGCAGAATTTTCTTCCGCTACGCGATCATACGATCACTTCGGAAAACATGAGCTTTACGCTTGTCGGAGATCCAAAGCAAAGCATTTATCGTTTTCGTGGAGGTGACAGCCAAATGATGCTGGACATTATTCATCAAAAAGAAAACACTCCTGTAAAAGCTGTTGTCGAACCTTTGGATACCAACTGGAGAAGCGCTAAAAACATTGTAGATTTCAACAACAAATTATACCAGTTTCTTTCGGAAAGGGTAAATGAAGAACATTGTGACATTTTCGGAAAAGGGTCTTTTCAGAATGCTCAGAGTGATTTTAACGGCAGAGTGAAAATCCACTTTATGGAGAATGCAAAAAAAGCAGACTTTTTCAACGAAGCAGCTGAGAAAATGAAAAATGATATTCAGGAATGCCTGGATAACGGATTCCGGTTTTCAGATATTACGATTCTTTGCCGCGGAAATTTTGAAATTTTCAGCTATTCCCAGCTTTTAGGAAATATGGAAGTTATTGTGAATGGAAAAGAAACGTATATCAAAACCATCTCGGATAAAGGATTAACGCTTGAGCTTTCGCCCGCAATCCTTGCGACAATAGAATTTCTAAGATGGGAAATGAATCCGAAAAATCTTCAGTTCTTTGTGAAAATGATGTATTTTCTCAATGCTTCGGAAAGGATCAAAATTGAAGATTTTACTTTAGAAATGACGGAAATACTGGCGAGAGAATCCAAAGAGGAAATCGAAGAATTCGTTTCAGAAAAGTATGGCATTAAACTAAGACAAACAGATATTCCGCATCTTAACCTCTATAATTTTATTGAATATTATATTCAGGAATTTTCTGTAGAAAATAGAGAAACCGACTTTCTTCTGAATTTTCTGGAAATGCTTTACAACTTCAGCCAGAATGCAGGATTTACGCTAAAAGATTTCCTGAAATACTGGGATGAAGAAGGTCATACGATAAGCATTCAAGCTTCGGAAAACATTGATGCTATCCAGATCATGACGATTCATAAAGCAAAGGGCCTGGAATTCCCGGTGGTTTTTCTGCCGATGGAAAACGAAAATAAAGACGGGAAATTTACCGGATGGATTTCTGCTGAAAACGACAATCTGCAATCCGTCATCGTTTCTTCTTTCGAAAAAGCACTGGAAAATTATGATGAAGAAATGCTGGAGTTCAATCAAAAAAATACATATCAGAATATGATTGACCGGTTTTGCCTGCAATATGTTGCTACAACAAGAGCTGTAGAGCAAATGTTTTTCTATATCGAAAAGCCCAACAAATCTTCCAACAATCTGGAGCTGTATGAATTCGCAGAATCTATCCGCAATGAAAATTCCAGAAATTCTGAAGACAATCCTGATTCATTTGATGTTTACAATACTGATCCGGCAATTCTCCGAAAGCAAAAAAAGAAAGAAAAAGCTCAAATCAAAACAAAAAGCATTCATTCTCTCGGTAGAAAACACGAAAAAAAGAGCTTCATTACAATTGCAACACCTTCAAAAAACTATCAGGAAAGAAACGAAAAAGTACGGCAAGGAATTTTTGTACACGAAATCCTTTCAAAAATAAATACTGAAAAAGACCTTGCTAACGTTCTGAAATCCTATCTGCTTGAAGGAGTACTTACACAGGAAGAATCGGAAAATATTAAAAACAAAATACTGGAAGTAATCCGCCAGGAAAAATATTCATCTTATTTTTCGGAAAATGTGAAAGTGATCAACGAAAAAGAAATCATGATTTCTGAAAACGGAGAAAGTTTTCTCTATCGCCCCGACAGAATTATAGAAAATGAAAAAGGCTGCATTATCATTGATTTTAAAACCGGGAACGAAAAAGAAAAATACGAAAAACAAGTCGAAACTTACAAAAACGTCCTTGAAAAACTGGGCAAAAATATCATCGCTACAGAAATTATTTATCTTTAAATCTATTTTTTAATATCCTAAAAAACAAAATCCGGAAGTACTTCCGGATTTTTTATGAATATTTTTGGTTTTTTACTTTTTAACGGCAGTTACAACTTGTCCTTCCATTTTTGTAATGTTATCAAAAACCTGTTTGAATGCAGGATAATATTCTTTCGGAAAAACAGAATCATCAATTAAAGTTGTTGCTTCCACATACAACTTATTATCTCCTTTCTGCTCAATCACATATGAATATTGGATAGAATTATCATCTGTCCTGAATTTTTTGGATTTGGGCAGATTTTCAAAAACATAGCCATCAGGAAGCGTGACCGTTACCTTTTTGATTTTCTTGTTTCTGGTAATGAATTCAAGCGGCGCTTTTCTTTCATTCGTTTGGTTGTATGAATGATTCTGCGCATATAAAAACAAGAGCGGATTGAAAACCAACTTATTACCAATCGCATCTACAAAAGTATCAGAGTCGAAATCAAAGCTGGTTTCAAAATCATCATTATCCTGAAGCCCTGATTTTATATTTGAAAGTGAAAATTTGTAGCGGTCTTTGTATTCTTTCTCGTGTTCATCTTTATTTTCGTCATAGCTGTTTTTAACCATCATTGAATAAAGATTGGTGTCCCTGTCAGAAAAATGACCTTCAAAAGTACCTTCAGGAGTCATTTTCGCATCTACAGTAAGGTAAGTTTCGCTGATTCCCGGATATATAACATTGATCTGTTTGGCTTCTTTTCCGTCCATAATTAAACCATAATAATTCAGCGCTTTCGGAGAAATCATATTGATTTTCGACAGTTTGGAAGTTGCGTCCAGAAGATAGACATTCCCCTTATCTTCAATTGCAGCTACAACAAAATTCAATTGTTCAATTGATGGGCTGTAAGAAAGCAGCAGTCCTCTTTTTACAGTAGAGAGTACAACAGGATTTGCGTTTAATCCTGCATTTTTAAGAAGCATTGTCAACAGCAAATTGATTTCTGCAGCATTACCTGTTTTGGTAGAAATAAGGTTTTTAATCCCTTTATCTGTTACTACTTCATCTTCTTTGTTGTAAGTATAATTTTTCTGAACAAATTTCAAAATAGCTGCCGCTTTTTCTTGATTATCACGAATGTCTTTAATATCCTGAGGAAGTAAATCTTTTACAAGATTCATTTTTTTAAGCTGAATTCCGAAATCATCGTGCTCGTATAATCTTTTCTGAACATCATTCCAGCTCAAAGCATATTTTTTCAATTCGTTCCCGAAATAAGTTGAGTTCAGCTCTGCTCTTAAAGCGGTTTTGTAATTGTTGTTGTTCAGTACAAAATCTTCATCCTTATACGCCGGAACATTCTCATAACCAAAACGGTAAACCTGATAATCTCCTCCATATATTGTTTTTTCTTTTACTTCGCGGTATGTCGGCGATTTGCTGCCTTTATAATTTATATTATATCCTAAAGGCTTCGGAGTGTCAAACACAAATTCTACATAACGGATAGGAACTTCATCTTCCATATAAACCATCGGCGTTGAACTCAAAAACGGAGTAAGAATCGAATAAGAATATTCTACTACTGATCCGTCTTTTACATTTGGAAAAGCAAATTTGTTGACCGTATAATTTTTATCCTCTTTAGACCTAAATTTGGAATCCCCGTCTACTTTTGTTGAAACGATCTTCCCGTTTTCAAAATTATAGGTGTATCCTTTCAAATTGCTCAAAACTTCTCTGGAACCGTGGCCATTATCATAAGTTGATATTTCAAAATCCAAAAAATCTTTTGATTCATCCTTTTTGTAAACCTTTACACGGCTGATAACATCCGTATACATATATCCATTATAATCAATCCTGAAATGATAGGAACGATACAGCACTTCTGCTGGTGCTTCAGCATCTTTTGCTGATTTTGTGCTGCTTACATCTTCATCTGCAAGTTTAGGAACTTCGAGGAATTTCTGCGCAAAAATCATAGAAGTGCAGAATCCTAGTAAAAGAATCAGAGTCTTCTTCATTATAGTTTTTTTATTAAAATTTTGGTATTATCAATATTGGATGCTTTTTTCTTAAAAGCTGCATATTCCTTAAATTTTTCTTTTGGATAAAGAACTTTATTGATCGTGAGAACCCTGTGAACAATCAGCTTGTCATCTTTTTGTTCAAAATTCATGGAATATGTACCGAATTCGCTGGTAAAATTTACTGATTTCGGAATATCGGAAAACTGAAAGCCTACAGGTGCAGAATATTCAATTTTATAATCATCCTGAAACGGAAAAGAATTTTCAAATGGCAATACTCTTTCATCATTGCTGATAATTGTGGAAGTCTTACCAAAAGGCATTACAGGAAAGAAAATATCATTTCCTAATTTTTTGGAAAAATCATTCGCTTTAAGTTTCATGTCAAAAGAAATCTCTGCGTCGTCTCGATTATTATTAAGATTTTCAACAGAAACTTCCCCAATTTTTAGACTATAATAAATATTTTTAATAGCATCTTTCAACTCTTCATTTTTCAAACTGGTAAAGTATAATGCCATATCATACTGACCTCCTGTATATACAAAATTTACATTTGAGGTAATGGTAGCGTCTTCGTTCAGTTTTATAAAAGCATTCATCATTTCCTTGCTTTCTTCCGGTTTGTAAACAGGAGTATTGATGATTTCGATTCCGTTTTCTTTTACGGCAAGGACATTCCGGTTATGAGAAGTGTAAGATAAATGGTTGAACGCTATTTTCTGGGAGGTGTTTTCAAGCCAGATGTTTCCATCTTCGGTAGGAACCATCAGGATAACGTGGTTGCCATTAGGCTTAACAAAATTTTTATCAAATTTATGCTCTGTCTTATCATCATAAATTTCTGCATAGTATGACTTTATTCCTGCTGCTGTAAGAAGCGTTCTCATATAATTGCTAAGTCCTTTACAATCACCGTATCCTTTTCTGCCAACCTCATCAGCATTGATAGGTTTCCAGCCGCCGATTCCCATTGTTACCAAAACATAGCGGGTTTTATTCTGCATGTACTGATAAATTTTCTTTACTTTTTCTGAAGTCGTTCCTGATAGGTTAAGAGAAGCAATTTCTTTAGAAATTTCAGGGGTGACTTCAGAAGATGGCTTTAGCAGTTTTTCATTGTACCATTTGCCATAACTGTTCCAGCTGGAAAGATCACCCTGAATGCCTGCAAGCGAAAAATATTCCGGAGAGAATTCTACTTTTGGCTTCAGATAAGATATTGTTGGTGACAGATCCTGTTCTTTGATGGCAGGAATATTTTCATAGGAATACTCGGAAATGTTGCCTGATTCCGAAAACTTTACTTTACCGAATTCATTATCCAAAATCTTTGATCTTACTTTAATCCCGGAATTATTTACAATCCTGAAAGTGGCTTTTTGAAGTGCTACATCGAAAGAATCAAAAGGTGAAAAGTAATTGATGTAAATCGTGTTGGAAGTATGGGTTTCATACATTGTTTCCACAGTAAAAGGATATGCGGTCGACTTCGGAATCAGTATCAGTATACGATTGTCAACATATAATGCACCGCTTCTGTTGTATGTATAATCCGAGAAATCTTTTTTGGAATAATTTTTAATAAGCTTCCCAAATGAGTCGTAAAGATTTACTTTTATATCGCTTACACGAGTTTCAGGATTGTAATGAATATAGACTCCTGCAAAGTCATCACCTGTTTTATTTAGAACCGTAACTACATGTTTTTGCTGAATATCCAGATCATTTACAGACTTGAAAACATAATTTTCTGAACTTTCCCTGATGACAGCATTTGCGTTCTTTAATAGATTTTCCGGAATTTCCGTGATAGGATAGTTCTGGGAAAATGCGGCTTTAGTACAAAGCAGCATTACAATGGTAAAAATTGTTTTCATTTTATTCTGCGGAAGGAGTAAAGACTCTTTGCCCTAATTCCTGATCGAAAAGATAAAGAGCGGAAGGGTTGTCACAAACCATTTTAATCTTTGTTACCAGCTGAGAAGCATTAGCTTCTTCTTCAACTTGCTCATTTACGAACCACTGAAGAAACGAAACGGTGGCAAAATCTCCTTCGTCATTCGCATTCTTCAAAATATTAAAGATGCTTTTAGTTACAATTTTTTCATGTTCCAGAGCTTTTTCGAAAATTTCTGTAGCATTTGCAAATTCATGCGGCGGTTTCTGAATTTCGCCTACAATAATTTCACCGCCCACATCATTAAGGTAATCAAACATTTTGTCGGCGTGCATCAGCTCCTCTTTACTCTGAACACGGAAATAGTTGGCAATGCCGTCCAAATCTCTTGCAGAGAACCACGCAGACATCGAAAGATAATATTGTGCCGCATATTGTTCCTTGGCAATTTGTTCATTTACTAAAGCTGCAATTTTTTCACTTATCATTATTCTTCTTTTTACCCAAATTTACTGATTTTATCAAGAATATAAAACAGAAAAAGCGGAAAAAATTCCGCTTTAACTAAAAATATATAATTATGAATGTATTACTGCTTCAGAAATTGATTATTTCGCTGTACTGAAGTCTTTCTTATGGGCATTTTCTTTTCTTTCTTTCATCTTTTCAGCACGAATAGCCTGCCATTTTGTATACTGTTCGGGTGTAAGGATGGCTTTCATTTCTTTATCCATCTCTTCTTTTTGCTGTTTCATATCAGCTACTTTCTTTGCTCTTTCTTCTTTGGTAGCTTCTAATTTCGCAGCATGTTCGCTCGCTTTTTTGTTTTTAAGTTCCTTAATTTGAGCAACCTGTGCATCTGACAAGCCCAATTCCTGTTTCATTTCCTGAAGCTTGGCATCTTGTTTCTGCTGCCATTCTGCTTTGTCTATTTTTTTTCCTTGAGTATTCTGAGCCATCGCGAATGTTCCCAATCCTACGATTGCTAAGCTTAACATTAATTTTTTAATATTAAAATTTTTAATTGTTCTATTTTTTGGATTAA
>DAMDNI010000053.1:0-15611 GCA_032083825.1 Bergeyella sp.
AAAACCCATATCTTTCAATGCCTTTTTTGCTGCCTAATGCTTTTGAAATTGCTTCTCCGAGAACGATTGCAGTATCTTCAATGGTGTGGTGTTCATCTACTTTCAAATCTCCGTTGACGTGAATGTTCAAATCTAAATTTCCATGTTTGGAGATTTGTTCCAGCATATGATCAAAAAAATGAAGTCCTGTAGAAATTTCGGATTTTCCACTTCCGTCAAGGTTGACTTCAATTTCGATTTCTGTTTCTTTTGTCTTTCTTTTTACTTTTGATTTTCGAGGTTTTGATTTTAGAAAATTATAAATTTCGAACCATGAATTTGTTGTAAAATCCGCCGTTTCATTATCTTCATTGCTGATGAATATAGATTTTGACCCCAAATTTTCAGCGAGCTGAATGTCTGTTTTGCGATCTCCGATTACGTAAGAATTTTGAAGATCATAATTTCCGTAAATGTATTTAGAAAGCATTCCGACTTCTGG
The DNA here is from genome assembly GCA_032083825.1 of Bergeyella sp. Classification (GTDB taxonomy): domain Bacteria; phylum Bacteroidota; class Bacteroidia; order Flavobacteriales; family Weeksellaceae; genus DAMDNI01. The sequence goes on from DAMDNI010000053.1 coordinate 482, forward strand.
CTTTCTGGTTGGAAGATTTTCGTGTTCAAAACTTTTGTCAATCAGAATATCAGTAAATACAATTCCCTCATTTTCAAAAACTTTCAGCATTTTTTCATGAGGTTTTATAAAATTTTCATACGGAAATGATGATGTTCCCAAACCATCCTGATTCGTAACCATGACAAGCTCATAATCAAGTTCTTTCGCAATTTTTGAAAGGTTTTGAAACACGAATGGAAGAAATTCTAATTTTTCCAGAGAATCAACCTGAAAATCTTTTGGAGGTTCAATAATTAAAGTTCCGTCACGGTCTATAAATAATACTTTTTTCATGAAATTGTTTTTAAAATTGTCAGCAGTTTCTCGTTTTCCTCAGCAGATCCGACATTGATGCGAAGCGCATTTTTGATTTCAGGAAACCTTTTGCTGGTGAGGATATTATTTTGGAGTAAAATTTCAAACACCCTTTCAGCATTGTTGAATTGAATTAAAAAAAAATTAGCATCTGAAGGAAAAATCTTTTGAATTGCGGAAATTTTTTGAAGCTGTAAATAAAGCTTGCTTTTTTCATTCAGAATTTCTAAAAGTTTATCATCAAAATCCTCCTTCATCTGCAAGTGTAACAAAGCTGTCTTCATGCTTATTTCACTGATGTTGTATGGCGCTTTTACCTTGTTAATCAATGAAATAATGAATTCTGAAGACATGGCAATCCCGATACGTAAACCTGCTAATCCCCAAGCTTTTGAAAGTGTTTGTAGTATAATCAGATTTTCATATTTTTCTAATAAGCTGATGATTGTTTTTTTACTGCAAAATTCAATATAAGCTTCGTCTACAACGATGATTCCGTTAAAATTTTGAATAAAGAATTCAATATTTTCAAGAGTATTTCCTGTTGGATTATTGGGTGAGCAAAGAAATAATATTTTCGCCTCTGAATTTTTGGTTTTGTTTAAAAATTCAGCTGTATCAAGCTGGAAATTTTCATTTAAATCAAGTTTTATTACTTTATTTTCATTGATTTGAGCATAAAAATCATACATGGAAAAAGAGGGCTTCATCACCGAAATAGAATCTTTTCCGGGTGTACAAAATATTTTGATAATCAGGTCAATCAATTCATCGCTTCCGTTTCCTAAAGCTATTTTTGAGGAATTAATTTTTTTGATTTCAGAAATTTTCTCTTTCAATCTCAATTGTCGTGAATCAGGATAACGATTGTATTTTCCGTACGGATTCTCATTCACATCAAGAAAAACAGGTGAATCGAAAATACGGCTGTCACGTAAACTGAGATAAGGTTGTAATTCCAAAATATTTGAACGTACAAGGTTTTTGATATTCATTATTTTAATTTTTTTAATCGTACGGACACAGCATTTTTATGAGCAAATAAACCTTCTGCTTCTGCCATGATTTCAATGGTTTTTCCTAAATTTTTCAAACCTTTTTCCGAAACATTCTGGAATGTTATTTTTTTGATAAAACTGTCGAGAGAAACTCCGCTGTAATTTTTTGAAAAACCGTTTGTTGGAAGCGTATGATTGGTTCCGCTTGCATAATCTCCGGCACTTTCGCAGGAATAATTCCCGAGAAATACAGAGCCTGCATTTTGGATTTCGGAAGTGTAATTTTCCGGATTTTTTATGGACAAAATCAAATGTTCAGGAGCATAAAAGTTGCTTAATTCCAAGGCTTCCTGAACTGTTTTAATCAAAATAAAACAGCTGTTTTTTAAAGATTTTTCAGCGATATTTTTTCTAGGTAAAAGAGAAAGCTGCCTGTCGATCTGATCTAATGTTTCGTTAAATATTTTTTCATCGGTTGAAATAAAAATAACCTGACTATCTGTTCCGTGTTCAGCCTGAGAAAGCAAGTCTGCAGCACAAAATTCAGGAATTGCAGTGTCATCAGCAATCACGAGAACTTCGCTCGGACCTGCAGGCAGATCGATTGCAGTTCCGTATTCTGCTGCTAATTCTTTTGCTGCGGTTACATATTGATTTCCGGGACCAAAAATTTTGAAAACTGAAGGGATCGTTTCAGTTCCAAAAGTAAGAGCTGCAATTGCCTGAGAACCACCAATTTTATAAATTTCAGTAATTCCACAAATTTTTGCTGTATATAGAATTGCAGGATTTATATTTCCTGATTTATCAGGAGGAGTACAAAGGATCATCTCTTTGCAGCCCGCTATTTTGGCAGGAATAGCAAGCATTAAAACAGTAGAAAAAAGCGGAGCACTTCCTCCGGGAATGTAAATTCCTACTCTTTCAATTGCTCTGCTTTCTCTCCAGCATTGGATTCCGGCAGTTGTTTCTATTTTCTGAGGGATTTCTATTTGAGAAAAGTGAAATTTCTCAATATTCGCTTTCGCAATCAGAATTGCTTCTTTTAGTTCTGAAGAGATTAAATTGTCTGAGCTTTCAATTTCCGTTTTATTTATTTTAAAATTTTCAATGCTGATTCCATCAAATTTTGAAGTATAAAATTGCAGCGCTTGATCTCCTTCATTTTTTACTTTGGTAAATACTTCGGAAACAATTGATCTCAGGTTTTCTTCTTCAAATACAGGCCTTTTGATTATTTTTTTCCAGATTTCTTTTTCAGGATTTTTGTAGATATTCATTTTTATTTATTTGAGATTTAAATCACCATTTTATCAATCGGAATAATCAGAATATCCTGAGCACCAGCTTGTTTCAGCTCGTCAATAACTTCCCAGAAACGGTTTTCTTCAATTACAGAATGAATGCTGCTCCAGCCTTTTTCAGCAAGCGGAAGAACGGTCGGGCTTTTAAGAACCGGAAGAATTTTGGAAACGTTTTTAATTTTGCTGTCGGGAACATTCATGAGAATGTATTTTGTGTTTTTTGCTTTTAAAACCGCGTTGATCCGGAACAGAAGCTTATTAAGAATTTCACTTTTAGCTTTTGGTAAATATTTATTTTTGGCTAAAACGGCTTCAGAGGTCAAAATTGTTCTGGTTTCACGAAGGTTATTACGAAAAAGTGTACTTCCTGTACTCACAAGATCACAAATTCCGTCTGCAAGTCCCATATTAGGAGCAATTTCTACAGATCCTGAAATGATGTGAATTTCCGCCTGAATATTATTTTCATTCAAAAAATTCTGAAGCGTAGCAGGATAAGAAGTAGCAATTTTTTTGCCGTTAAAATATTGAATATCATTGGTTTCGATATCTTTAGGAACAGCTAAAGCTACACGGCATTTTGAAAATCCGAGTTTTTTTACGGCTTTGATTTTTTTCTGTTTTTCGATCAGGAGATTTTCCCCGACAATGGCAACATCCACGATTCCATCTTCTACATATTGCGGAATATCTGAATTTCTAAGGAAAAAAATCTCCATGGGGAAATTGTCTACGGTAACTTTCAGCTGATCTTTTCCGTTGTTGTAAGAAATCCCGCAGTCTTTTAATAGTTTTAATGAATCTTCATAAAGCCGTCCGCTTTTCTGGATCGCAATTTTTAAATTATTCATTTTAAAGTTTTTAAAAATTTTAGCCTGAATAAATAAATTGCTGATGTATGGATATAAAAAAACCGCCTTATTTACTCAGACGGTTTAATATTATATTTTTGGGTTAACACAATACACAATCACTCCGTCCTGCAGATATGATGGTGATGATGATGTGTTAAAATTGAAATCATTTTCGAATAATTATGGGACAAATGTATAAAGTTTTTTGAAAACAGCAATCTTTTTTCTGAAAAATTTATTTTAAAACATCTTGATAGACATTCATCAAATCTTTTGAAATTTTTTCATCTGTAAACCTCTGAACAAATTCAAAACCCTTTTCTGCGCGGCGATTTCTTTCAGATTCATTTTCCCAGAGAAATTTTATTTTAGAAGAAATATCTTTAGGATCTGCAGGATTTATATATAAAGAATCTGGACCTCCGGCTTCAGGAAGACAGCTCAAATTGCTTGTAATGACAGGTGTTTTGGAGAATAAAGCTTCAATTACAGGAATTCCGAAACCCTCAAAAAAGCTCGGATAAATGAAAATGTCTGCAAGCTGGTAAATGGCAGCCAACTCATGCATATTTACGTTTTCAAGAAAACTTACACCGACTTTATTTTGCAGGATTTCCTTTTCTATTTTTGTGAAATATTTTGTTTTTTTTCCTACCACAATTAGCGGAATTTCGGTGTTTTTCAGGGCTTTTATGACATTGAGAAGATTTTTCCGTTCTTCGATAGTTCCGACATTTAAAATAAATCTCTCGGGAAGGTTGAATTTCTCTTTTACCTGACTGAAAAAGTCTTCAGAATATTTTTCTTTAAAACTCTGATGACAACCCTGATAAACCACTTTTATTTTGGATTCAGGGACTTTAAGATATTGGATAATATCTTTTTTCGTCTGTTCCGAAATTGCAATAATGGTATCTGAAATATTGGCTGCTTTTTTGAATTTCCAGAAATGAATTTTCCTATCGAAAAATGAATAATATTCAGGAAACCTGACAAAAATGAGATCATGAATGGTCACTATTTTTTTTATTGGCTTTTGGTTCCATTTTAGAGGAAGTTCACCGGAAAGACCGTGAAAAATATCGGCATCCAGATTTTGTGCATCTTTGCCCATTTTCAGCTGGCGGGAAAAATTTCCTTTGCTTGTTTTTATGAATTTGACTCCGGGAAAATCAAGAATTTCTTTTCCTCTTTCGCTTTTATTTTTATTTAGTAAAAAATATTGATTTTCAGGAAAGTATGTTGCAAGAATTCGTAACAAATCTCTTGAATAATTCCCTAAACCTGAGGCGTTATGGAAAAATCTTTTGGCGTCAAATGCAATTTTCAAGACAAATTATTTTTTAAAAAATTAGTGAGTTTATCTGTAAATAGTTCGGGCTTAAACTGCTCATAATCAAACGAATCGACTAAAAAATCTGTAATATGCGCAGAATCATTTTTAATACCGTCTTCAAACCAGTTCCATGAATATTTATTAATAAACGGTGCAAATATGGAAAATGTGGGAATATCCAAGGCTTTTGATATATTGGTTGCTCCTCCTTCATTCCCTATCAAAGCATTACAAAAAGAAATTACAGCGATAAACTCTCGTAGATTTTTGGTGTCAAAATCTTCGAAAACCTTATCCCGTGCCTGTTTGGAAAGTTTTGTGTAAATCTTCAGAAAATCTTCTTTCTGCTTCGGCAGGTAATTACACAGAATCTGTACATCCTGTTCAGCAATTTTTTCAATTACCGAGTGAATATACGGATAAGATTTTTCAGCGGTGCTTCCAAAAGTGCTCAGCATAACGATTTTTTTGGAAAAATTGATTCCCAGTTTTTTTAAAAGCGATTCTGCCTGATCTTTTTCGTTTTGGGAAATAAAAATCTCTGGTTTTTGTATTTTATAAGAAATGCCAAGAGGTTCCAGAAGCTGAAGGCGATGTTCGATACCTGTGGTTAACAGTTCTGAGCTGGCTTTTTCTTTCCTTCTGACAGGATTTGTATAAAGAAAAGAGGTATATTTTTTATAAAATCCAATGCTTTTTTTCGGTTGTGTAAATAGGGAAAATAAACCGGTTTCCACTTTTGAATAAGCATCGAGAATGACATTATACTTTTCTTTTTGAACGGATTTCAACGTTTTAAAAAAACGGTTTTCAAAATAAATGATCTTGTCAATATATTCGTGGTTTTGTATTACCGGAAAGCTGTTTTTCCCTATCAGATAATGCAGTTCTGCCTCCGGAAACTTTTCTTTCAGAGAACGAAAAAGTGTGGAAGTCATTAAAACGTCTCCCATAAACTTTTTCTGGATAACAAGAATTTTCATAAGGGTTTTAGTTTGTCCTCTAAAATACGAAACTTCATGCAATTTAAAAAACATTTTAATAAAGAATAAAACCCCGGAATCTGCCGAATCCGAGGTTTTAATTTTATATATTTAAAAATGAGATCAAATTATACGGATACATTATTTTCTCTCAAAGCGTCATTTAGAGAGGTTTTCTTATCTGTAGATTCTTTTCTTTTGCCAATAATCAAAGCGCAAGGAACCTGATATTCTCCTGCCGGAAAAGTTTTGGTATAACTTCCGGGGATTACGACTGATCTTGCAGGAACTCTTCCTTTGATCTCAACCGGAGTTTCTCCCGTAACATCGATGATTTTTGTAGATCCTGTAAGCACAACATTAGCTCCTAAAACGGCTTCTTTTTCTACGTGTACACCTTCAACAACGATACATCGTGAACCTACAAAAACATTATCCTCGATAATTACAGGTGCTGCCTGCAAAGGTTCCAGAACACCGCCGATTCCTACTCCGCCGCTTAAATGAACATCTTTCCCGATTTGTGCGCAGCTTCCAACCGTTGCCCATGTATCAACCATTGTTCCGGAATCTACATAAGCTCCGATATTTACATAAGAAGGCATCATAATAACTCCGCTTGCAACAAAACTTCCGTGTCTTGCGATAGCATGAGGTACTACACGGACTCCTTTTTCAGCATATCCTTTTTTCAAAGGGATCTTATCATGAAATTCAAATGGGCCGACTTCGATGGTTTCCATCTGCTGAATCGGAAAATACAAAACCACCGCTTTTTTCACCCATTCATTTACCTTCCAACCATTTTCTGAAGGTTCTGCAACACGAAGCTCACCTGCATCCAATTTAGAGACTACTTCTCTGATTGCGTTTTGATATTCTTCTTCTTTAATCAGCGCTCTGTTTTCCCAAGCTGCTTCAATTTTTTCCTGTAAAGACATTCTATTATACTATTTTATTTTCTAAAAAACTCTTTGTGCATGCATATAGGCTTTATTCCAATATGTTTCGTTCAAGGAAGAAATAATAACACCTTTTGAGGTAGAAGCATGAATGAATTTTACTTCACCATCATTACCAATGTCATGAACAATTCCTACATGAGAAATTTTTCCGGCTCCCGATGTTGCAAAAAACAACAAATCGCCGGGACGCACATTTCTAATTTCAACCTTTTTACCAAAATTTGCCTGATCTGCTGAGCGTCTTGGCAATTGTAATTCGTTTTCACCGAATACTTTTACTGTATATCCTGAACAATCAAACCCTGAGGATGTGTTTCCTCCGTATTTGTAAGGTGCTCCCAAATATTTTTCGGCATCTTTCAAAAGGTTTTTAACTCCGGAAGTCATGCTTCCTGAATAATTAGAATCCAGGTTCCTTGATGCAACTGATTTGGAGACTGTTTTGGTCGGAACAGTTCTTTTCACCACAACAGGCCTGGAAGTTCCGCAAGAAACCATTAGCAGTACTATTCCGAGAGATAGCAACGATTTTTTCATTCCTGCACGTTGAGTGCTCAAATTTAGTAAAAATTGATGGATCATAAGTAAAAAATTAGTCCTGAATTCGCTTTTCTGAATGATACAAATATAAATAATTTTATTAAATTTTGCTATACTTTAACTATAATTTAACTATACTATAAATTAATTTGGTATTTCAAAAAAAATCTTATCTTTGTTTTCTTATACAAAAAAATATGGCTACTTATAAAAGTCTTGTCGAAATTAAAGGAAAAGTAGGAGATCTGGTTTTCTATAATCTTAACGGAATTCCTGTTGTGAGAAGAAAAAGTGGCTTCAGTAAGGAAGGTTTTGAGAATAATCCTAATTATAAAAAAGTAAGAGAAAACAGTTCAGAATTCGGCCATTGCTCTAAATCAGGAAAGCTTTTGCGAAATACAATAGAATCTTATACCGGAGATTATGAAGACAAATATCTGTATCAGAAGTTTGCAAAAGTAATGACTCAGATAAAGGACTTTGACACTTCCTCAGAAAAAGGCAAAAGAAGAATTGAAATTGGAATACAGAATCCTCAGGCTTTAAAATTGCTTACCGACTTCAGGTTTGGAAAGTTTGAGACTGTTTCTGATAAAATCACTTCCGGGAATGCGATGTTTACCAAAAATGTAACCCTTGCTAAAAAACTTCCCGTGAACAAAGCAGAGCTGATTACCATTAAGCCTGATCTTGAAAAACTTGAAGTAGTCACAAAATCACAGACTTTAACCATTCCGAAAAATAGTTCTCTTGATTTTGACTTTCAGTTTGATGACACATCATCGCTTCTACTTTATTTCCTGATCCTGAAAAAGGATGAAGAAGTTCTATATGCAGGTTTTATCTACTAAAAAAGAATATGCTGTAAAAACAGCATATTCAGTAATATCCAAGATTTGAATATTTGAGGAGTTTTCATGGTTATTTTTAATTCCTCTTTTACTTTGTAAATATATTGAGTTTCTAAAATTCAGTCTCATAAAACCTGACCGTTTTTTAACCCTTTTTTCTATAGTTAAAAACGTATATTTACTGTTCAAAAACGATTGAGGATGGAATTTCCTGTAATTTTAGTGATCGTATTGGGAGCAATACTGATCTATAATTCATATGTTCAGAAAAAGTTCAGAGAGCTGAATGATAACATCAATGATCTTAAAAATCAACTTAAAAATTTACCAAGAAGCACTCCTGAAAGCTATATCAACAAGGAAGAGAAAATTCCTGATGAAGCTAAAAAACATACAGAAACTCAACCTGAAACTGTTTTCCGTATAGAACAGCCTGTGCATTTTAAAAATCAGGAACAACCTGAAAGAAAGCCTGATTTCATTGATAATATTCTGGATTTTCTGAAACAGAATACTTTAACTATTCTCGGAATTCTCACTTTGGTTATCGGAATCGGATATTTTGTAAAATATGCGATCGACAAAAACTGGATCAATGAAAACCTGCGTCTTGCTTTTGGAATTGCTGCCGGGCTTGGCATTACAGGGCTTGGTGTTTATCTGAAAAAAAATTATCCTGTGTTTTCTGCGATTCTTTCCGGAGGCGGAATTGCTGTTTTATATTTTACAATCACGATCGCCTTCCGTGAATATCATATTTTTTCTCAGAATTTTTCTTTCATTATTCTTTTTGCCATTACGGTTTTTGCTGTCTTTCTTGCCTTGTATTTCAAGAGTGAAACTTTGATTATTTTTGCTTTGCTCGGAGGTTTTGGCGCGCCTTTAATGATTTCTACGGGACAAAGCAATTATCCATTTCTGTTCAGCTATATCAGTATTCTCAATCTTGGAATGCTCGCTATTGTTTACCTGAAAAACTGGCGGAACATAAGTTGGGTGAGTTTTATTTTAACCAATATTTATCTTGTTTTTTGGATTCTAGATAAAACGGAAAAACTTTCTCTGTTATTTGCAGCCATATTTTATGTGGTTTTTTATGCTTTTGCGTTGCGGAATTATTTCAGGAAAAAAGAATCGGAAAGCCTGGATTATTTCGTACTGATTCTTACCAACATCATTTATGTCACTATTACGTTGTATGTTTCAAAAGAGACCGGAATAAAGCCTCTGACGCTGCTTCCTTTAATTTTTGTTTTAATAAACGGTATTTTGGCTTTCACTGAGTTTAGGAAAAAAACAAGAATACAGTTTTCGGTTTTTACGGGAATATTGATAAGCCTTCTTTCTATCATAGCTGCAGTAGAATTTGAAACCCACATTTTTACAAGTATCTGGGCTGTTGAAAGCACTCTTCTCCTCTATTCCTGGAAGAAAACGAAACAGAAAATTTTTTATCAAGGTTTCCAGGTGCTTTTTCTGTTTACATTTCTAGCACTTTGCGGAACATGGGCTTATTATGAAAATGCAGAACAGCTTCGCTGGTTTTTAAATCCTTTGTTCATGACTGGTGGAATTGTGTTAGCTTCCAGTATCATAAATGTTCGTTTGCTTCATGATCGATCATCCGCGGAAAGTTTACGGTATCTTATCTTATTCTATTTACTATGATTTTCCTTGAAATATTTTTTCATCTTCAGGAATGGGATATTTCAAAATTGAGTGTGATAGTATTGTTATATAGTATTTATTTTATTTTCGGGCTCAAATTTTTTATTCAGAAGTATTACAAACCTTACGGAAAACCTGAGTTTTTTACTGCAATACTCTTAGTTCTGTTTATTTTTATTTCAGGATTTTCGGGGATTACGAGTGATATTCTTGGCCAAAAAATATCTTTTAAATTCTATTCTTTTTACCTGCTTTACCTGATTCCTTTTTTCAGTGTTTTCTACGGGATTTCAAGAAAACTGAATACAGACGACAAATTACAGTTCAGGTATTGGTTTATTTCTTTTGTATTCATTTTTATCATCTGCAAAGAATTGTTCCATATTTACATTTGGATTCATTCAGGAAATGCAGAATTTTTGATGGAGAGGAAGTTGTTCAATATGCTTTATCTTCCAATTATCTGGACGATTTCAGGAATAGGATTTATTTATCTCGGACTTAAAAAAAACATTCCGGAATTCAATAGAATTGGTTTTGCACTTATCGGGATTATGATTATTAAACTTTACGCAGTTGATGTATGGCAAATGGATCATGTTTCGAGGATTGTAGCGTTTATTGTTTTGGGAATTCTGCTTCTGAGCGGTTCTTTTGTCTTTCAAAAACTGAAAAAAGTACTGGGATTATAAATTGATAAATAAAATTTCCCATTCAAAAAGAATGGGAAATTCAGAACCTGTTTATCATTCATTTATTATTTAAACACTTAAGTTTTTAGGATTGATAACTATAAAAGTCACGTGAGAAACTATAATTCGTGAAAAAAGATTTTCAACTAAGCCGCTCAAGTCTTTTAAAAATAAAAGCAAACAGGATTTAATGTTTATTGATATGAAAAATTTGGTTTTATTTTAAAATCTAATAACCGTCATTCTGTGTCAGGTTAGGATTAGCTGTAATATCCGCGGAAGGCAGAGGGAAAATATTGTATTTTGAATCTATGCCTTTTCCTGCTTGTGTGTTTCCTTTCCAGCTCCATACATACTCATCCGGAGTGAATTTATTGAAACGGATCAGATCGGTTCTTCTGACAAGTTCCCAGGAAAGTTCCCTGGATCTTTCATCCAAAATAAAATTTAAGTTCAGATCAGCAGCAGAAATCGCTCCGTTTCCGTTGTTGTAAGCTCTGTTTCTGATAATATTTACATAATTAAGTGCTTCGGCTGTTTTTCCTAATCTCAGATAAGCTTCTGCTGCAGTCAGATAAGCTTCCGAAAGACGGAACATTGGGAAATCTGTATCTACATAAGCCGCATCAGATCCTGCTTTGCCATTTTTATCTACATTTCTCCATTTCGTAAATGCATACCCATCCTGGAAAGTTCCCGGAAGTGCTGCTATATCTTTCTTATGACCAATGTTAAAAAACAAAGCCCTACTGTCATTTTTGGTAAATGCATTTTGGTCTGCAGTATCAAAATTCTGATCTGCTGCCTGAAACTTATTGACAAATTCCGGGCGCAGACGGATATTGCCCCATCCTCCTGCAATTCCCATATTCAGGTAGGTAAGCATTGTTCCTCCGGTTTGAGCCAATACGAAGAATGTAGTTCCTCCATATGTTTTAGATTGTATACCGTCAAGATTCAAAGACCAGATGATTTCCGGGGAAGTATGATTGTCCGCCAAAAAATTATAAAGGTATTTCGGAGAAAGACTGTAATGGCTCTGAATTACTTTTTCGGCATATTCAGCTGCCTTTTCCCATTGAGCCGAATTGGTGTACACCTGAGCATTCAGATAAAGTCTTGACAGGAGAAAATTCGCTGCGGTTTTGTCCACCCTTCCATATTCGTTGGTTTCAGGGAGAGCGGTTGCAATTTCTTTTAATTCACCTTCTACATAAGAATACAAATCTGTTCTGGAAATTTGTTTAGGTAAAAACTGTGGATCCAATTTGTCTGAATCGGTAACAAAAGGGACTTTACCATAGGTATCCAGCAAAACAGAATATGAATAGGCTCTTAAAAAACGTGCTTCTGCCCGGAAATACGCAACCTGTTGTTTAAAATCAGCATCAGTATGTCCTCTTTCCTGCAGTTTTTCGTCGGTAGTTTGTCTTAAAAATTCGTTGGTATAGCCAATAATCTGATATAGCCTTGCATAATATCCGTTCAAAATTGCGGTATTGGAATCCCAAGTATTGGTTGCCAATTGTCTTAACCCGTTTGTTTGCGAACCCATAATCGCTTCATCTGTGGTAAGAACCTGAATGTAAAATGCAAGACGGATAAATGAACTGTACCCTTCATCAAAATTACTAATATCAGGATCTCCGGTTGGACCTTGCTGGCCACTGAGACACAAGGCTGCATAACATTTGGCAAGGACACCTTTATAATTGTCAGGATTGGAATATACCTGATCTGTTGTTACAATATTGGGATCAATAGGTGCTGTATCAAGATCGCTGACACATGAACCTAGAGTAAAAATCAAAAGTATAAGTGGAAAAATATATAAGCGTTTCATGATATATTATTTAAAATTAACATTAAGTCCGAAAAGAAATGAGCGAGGTCTGGAATACATATTATTATCAATGCCCAAATAAACCTCAGGATCGAGTCCGCTGTAATTGGTGATCACAAATGCATTTTGTACGGAAAGATTGATTCCTAAATCAAATTTGTCACTGATATTCTTGAAGTTGCGTCCCAACGTAATATTATCCATACGGAAGAAAGAACCGTCTTCAAGGAAGAAATCTGAGTAGAGCTGCAGATTTTCGAATCCCTCTGCTGCGGTGTAGCTCAACAGATTTGAGTATGAACCGTTTCCGGAGTAAACTTTGGTTTTATAATCTTTTGATTTGACGTTATTATAAACGTAATTTCCAAAATTAGCATGACCATTGAATCCAAAATACCAGTCTTTATAACTTAGTTTTGAAGAAATTCCTAAATAGGATTTCGGCATAGGATTTTTACCTTTTACTAAACCTCCTTTGTATTTTCCTTCGATAGGCTTGTTGTTTTCATCATATTCCTGCTCATAAAGATAGAATGTGTATGGCGAATATCCTACAGAATGAATCTGAATGGTTCCTGCTGTTGATCCGGAAACATTACCAATGTTCACTCCGTAATTTGGGCTGTCTACAAGTGTCAGTTTTGTAATTTTCGACTCGCTTACCGTGAAGTTCACATCTAAATTCCATTGCCAGTTTTCATTTTTAATAGGAATCGTGTTAAGGCTAATTTCTACTCCTTTATTTTCCATTGAGCCAATGTTGGTGAAAATCATGTTCGTAAGATTGGAACCCGCAGCAACAGAGATCTTGTTCAGCAAATCATCCGTTGTTCTTTTGTAAACCTCAACCGATCCTGAAATTCTATTCTTAAGAATGCCAAAATCCAAACCCATATTATAGGTTGAAGTGGTTTCCCATTTAAGGTTAGGATCATAACCGTTTGGGCGAATCGTTTGATAATATTGATTTCCCAATTGATATAAAGCATTGGATTGGCTAAAAGTATAAGTCTGCATCCACTCATAATCTCCTCCAATATCCTGTTGACCAGTTTTACCATAACTTAATCTCAATTTCAAATCAGAGAAAAAACCACTGTCTTTCAGAAAACTTTCTTCATTGATTTTCCAAGCAAATGCTGCCGATGGGAAAAGTCCCCAATGATTATCTTTGGAAAAACGTGAAGAGCCATCATTTCTCAATGTCGCTGTGAAAAGATAGCGGTCTTTAAAGGTATAATTTAAACGTCCGTAAAACGAAACCAGATAATATTCTGATTTTGAAACAATATCCTGATAAATTTTACTGCCGGTAAGATTGGTTTGGTTGTCGTTGTAACTTTGCCAGAATCTCTGCCAGGAATATCCTCCCATAAGATCAATTTTGTGATCTGAAAGCGTTTTGGTGTAATTGGCATAGGCATCCAACTGCATGTTGTTTTTCTTTTGGGTATAATTCTCGACCAGTCCTTGCCCGTCATTACCAATAGAAGTCCAAGCCAATGGCGCATTATCGGGAACGAAAATATCTCCATCACTTTTAAGCACATCAAAGCCGGTATTCAGATTTAATTTTAAATCTTCAAAACCATGAATTTTATAATCTAGCTGTATGTTTCCGATATGACGAATTACTTGTGATTCATCTTTTCTTAAATTTAGAATAGATACCGGATTTGCTCCTGCAAGTGTAATAGGTTTTCCTGAAGCATCCGTCCAGATAAAATATCCCAAACCATATTGTGAAGAATTATCATATACAGGACGTGTCGGGTCAAATGTAACAGCTCCGCTTGCAGGATTTGAAATAAAATCGTTGTTCTCTATACTGGGTTTATAATTCAGGTTTACATTTAGATGTTTATCAAAAAAGGAAGGATTCAAAGTTAAACTAAGATTCATTCTTTCGTAAGAATTTTTCCTGATAATCCCTTCCTGATTGGTATATCCCAAAGACAAACGATACGGAATCTCTTTGACAGCACCCGTCATACTGAAATTGTTGTCAGTACTTACAGCAGTACGATAGATCTCTTTTTGCCAATCAGTCGAAGATGTACCCAAACCATTGATCACTGTATTGTTTCCGGCATAATAATCTTTTATAAAATTTCTGTATTCATCACCTGTCAGAACATCCAGCATTTTTGGATTATAACTGATTTTAGTATTTGATGAATACTGATATCTGGTTTTTTTGCTACCTTTTTTGGTGGTGATGATAATGACACCATTGGAAGCTCGTGAACCATAAATGGCTGTTGAAGATGCATCTTTCAGAACGGTGTAAGTTTCGATATCATTTGGATTTATCATTCCCAGAATGTTGCTGGAGCCTGATATTGAAGAATTGTCAATCGCAATACCGTCGATAACGATAAGCGGATCATTACTTGCAGACAAAGAAGAACCGCCTCGGATTCTAATCGTAGAACCAGCACCAGGAGCTCCGCCTGGCGAAATAATATTGACTCCTGCTGCTTTTCCGGCTAATGCATCCTGTGCAGAAACTGGGCTTCCGTCATTTTCCGTATCTATTTTTACGGTTGTAAGCGAACCTGTAGCATCAGATTTTTTTACTTTACCATAACCAATCACGACGACTTCGTCAATTCTTTTTTCATGTATGGCAGTAGTGTCTTTCGGAAGAGGAAGAACTTCAGTCTGGGAAATGAGCTTGGCTACTGTTTTGCGGAGAATTACAGTGTTGTTTTTTATTTCGTATTCTATTGGGTAATTCTTTTTAAGATACTTTAATGA
>DAMDNI010000054.1:0-15537 GCA_032083825.1 Bergeyella sp.
TGTTTTTACAAAACTGGGAGTAAAAACAAGGGTAGGCATTGTGCTTTTTATGATTAAAAATAATTTGGTATAAAAAAAGGGTGATTTCACTCTTTTTTCGTATTCTCTAAATCCAGAAATTTGTAATGCAAAAACACATGACAAAAACACGATTCAGGATGATGAGAAAAAATTTTCCGGATTTATTCCGGATTTTCTGAGAGAACGGTGGTTCCAGCCGAAAGGTGTTTCGAAGTTGGTATTCGGTATGATCCATTGGATTTTACAGTTGCTAATAACCACGTCTTCATATTTTTTCAAATGCAAAGACCATTCTTTATAGAATGGTCTTATTGTTTTTAGTATGTTTTTTAGTTAAAAAAATGATAAGAAATAAATTGTTAAAATTGTTAAGTTAAAAGTTTTTCCTTTAAAAGTTTCATCCCTTCCGTTGCAGAAGTCTGAAAATAATGGTCATCTATTGTATAAGAATTGGAAAGATGAGGGTCAATAACAAAAATTTCACAGTTTTCCGGTGCGTAATGCAAAAGGCTTGCTGCCGGATAAACCTGTAGCGAAGTCCCGATCACGAGAAAAATGTCAGCATGAGATACAATTTCGGCTGCATTTTCCATTTCAGGAACCATTTCGCCAAACCAAACAATGTGTGGGCGAAGCTGTACTCTTTCGGAATTTGTATCGCCAAGATTCAGGTCTTTTTCCCAAACAATGATTTCGTTCTCTGAGTTTACAGGTCTTGCTTTTTTAAGCTCGCCGTGAAGATGAAGTACTTTCTTTGATCCTGCTCTTTCATGAAGATCATCCACATTTTGAGTGATAATGTGCACATCAAAATGCTTTTCAAATTCAGCCAGTATCAAATGTGCTTCGTTAGGAAAGACTTCATTTAAATGTCTTCTTCTCAGGTTGTAAAATTCCAAAACCAATTCAGGATTTCTGGCGAAACCTTCAGGGCTTGCTACATCTTCTACATTGTGATTTTCCCAAAGCCCATTGCTGTCACGAAATGTTTTAATGCCGCTTTCTGCAGAAATTCCTGCACCGCTCAGTACGACAAACTTCTTTTTTACCATTTTTAAAAATAATCAAATTTATCTGAAATTCTCTCTTACAAATGAAAATTTAATATAACGAATTCATTTGTTTAAACTAATTTTAAAAATATTTTCAAAAAAATTAAAGTAAAACAAAAAGGTTGCTCGTCATAGCAATATGGAGATTGCCGAAAAACTTCCGATGTCCGAAAGGGAAAAACAAAATATCATCAATCAGGCCGTGAAAAGTTACGGTGGGAAACTGATGTCCTACATTCGTCCGAAAGTAAATAATACGGAAGATGCTGAAGATATTCTGCAGGAAGTATGGTACCAGTTCAGCAATATTTCGAATATTTCGGAAATTGTGAATGTCGGAAGCTGGCTTTACCGTGTAACTGCCAACAAAATCACAGACAGTTACCGGAAAAAGAAGACGGACAATCTCGAAGATTATGTATATGAGGATGAAGACGGAAGCTTTTCCATCAAAGACATTCTGTTGATGGATAATTCTGAAAGTCCGGAGCTGAAAATTTTTCAGGAAGAGATATGGAAAGAGTTTCAGATTGCTATCGAAGAGCTTCCCGAAAAGCAGAGAATTGTTTTTGTAGAAAACGAAATCAATGACAGGACACTACAGGAAATTGCCAATGAACAGGGAGAAAATCTCAAGACCATTATCAGCAGGAAACAATATGCTGTGAAATATTTAAGAAAAAAACTCAATCGCTTGTATAAAGATTTATTAGATTAATTTAAAGATATGAAACATAATAGAAAAGCAAAAGGATTTTTAATCGTCATCGCAATTATAGCCATGTTTTTCCTGGTTACAGCAATTGTAATGTGGCTATGGAACGGGATTCTTCCCGAAGTCATCGGTGTGAAAACAATTACATACTGGCAGGCTATGGGAATTTTAATCCTGAGCAAAATTCTTTTCGGAGGATTTAAAGGAAAAGGAAAAAAAGATTTTATGGATTGGAAACACGAACAATGGAAGGCAAGAATGGATAATTTTTCTCCGGAAGAAAAAGAAAAATTCAAACAAAAACTGAAAGAACGTTTTGCGAATTCGCCTTGGTGCAGAAAAGACTAAATTCTTTAAAGTAAAATTGAAATCCAGACGTCTTATAAAACAAGTAGTAAAATTAGAATAAACAAAGTAGTAAAATTTAAAATTTAAAAAAAATGAAAAATTCAACATTGAAAGGTGCATTAGGAGCACTTGCAGTGATAGGAGGAATCTTAGCTGTGAAAAAAATATCAGAAAGAAAAAGATTTGTAAAAGGGCTTTTTGACGAGTATGATATCAAAGAAAGAACACCTTTTGGCTTTGCAGACAAGATCAGAGAATTGAATGATGAACAGTACAATGAGCTGAAAGGGAAAATCAAATCAAGATTTGCAAACAGATGCCACGGAAGACATCACCGTTCAGAAGCAACACATTTCTAAATCTAAAATTATCAGTTATTAATCAAGGCGGAACTTAGGTTCCGCTTTTTTATTTTTCATTATTTTTGCATATCATTTCTCTATAAAACTAAACTCAGTCTCAGCTTTTGAAGGATTATTATTATTTTCTCGGTGTGAAACATGATGCTTCTCCGGAAGACATTAAAAAAGCCTATCGCAAACTTTCGCTGAAATATCATCCTGATAAAAATGAAAACGATGATTTTTTTGAAGACCGCTTCCGTGAAGTTCAGGAAGCATACGAAACCCTTAATGATACAGAAAAAAGAAAGATTTATGATCAGGGTTTTGTTCAGCAGCAGAGAAGCACAAGATCAAATCTTCCGCCTTACATTAAGTCTTTTTCTGCAAATAAAATCAGGGTTCAGAAAGGAGAGGAGATTATTCTTAACTGGAATACCAATCATGCCGACGTTGTGAAGATACTGCCTTTCGGTTTAGAAAAATCTTTTGGAGAAAGAGCCTTTAAAATTACAGAATTCAAAGATGGGAAATTTCATGTGGTTTTGCAGGCAATGAATACATATATTAATAAAACAATTGTTCAGGGAATTACCTTTACCGAAATCAGTATCGGAGAATCAGAAAGACTGAAGAAAAATACGGAGGAAATTTTGAATCCAAAACCCGAACAGCCAAAAGACCAGATTTCCGGAAAAACTAAAGTCATTATTGCTATTATCTGCTTTCTTGCAGCCGCTTATTTCCTGGTGAAAGGTTTTATGAATTGAAGCAAAATTAAGCCATTTTCAGTCTTCCGGGACATTTTTTGCAGCGTTTGCCTTTCTTGAATTTTTTACAGCATTTCTTTTTCGTACACTGCATCTCTTCTGAAATATAATAGGCAGGCATTAATGGAGCAATCTTAAAAGGGATTATGGTTGCATTCATTTCGCAAATATAAAATTAATTTAGAATAAATCAAAACAAAGAATCAGGGATTGAAATTTACAATTGTAGCTTTTTCTAAAATGTTGTATTTTTACGAAACTTTTTTTAAGAAAATCTAATAAAAAAATATGAATACTACACAGTTTGTGAACCGCCACATTTCTCTTAATGAAAGTGATAAGAATGAGATGCTGGCAAAAATTGGTGTTTCGGACATCAGCGAACTTATTTCTCAAACCATCCCGGATGCTATCCGTTTAGAAGAAGATTTAGAAATCTCTGAACCCCTTTCTGAATACGAAATGCTGCTGCATTCTAAGGAACTTTCTTCTAAAAATATTTTGTTTGACAATTACATCGGCTTTGGATATTTCGGAACCATTCTTCCGTCTCCGATCCAGAGAAATATTCTTGAAAATCCGAGCTGGTATACTGCATATACTCCGTATCAGGCAGAGATTGCACAGGGAAGATTAGAAGCACTTCTGAATTTCCAGACTGTTGTTTCGGATCTTACAGGTTTTCCTTTGGCGAATGCCTCTCTTTTGGATGAAGGAACTGCTGCTTCGGAAGCAATGCATATGTTTTTCGAAAGCAGGACGAAAGATCAGAAGAAATCAAATGCGCAGAAATTTTTTGTTTCCGATTTGGTGCTTCCGCAGACTATTGCAGTTTTAAAAACCAAAGCTGAAGGCTTGGGGATTGATGTGATCGTCGGAAATCACAGAAATCATCAGTTCAATGAAACTTATTTCGGCGTTTTGCTCCAATATCCAGGCAAAAACGGGATTGTTCTGGATTATACAGAAAATATAAATGCTTACAAAGAAAATTCTCTTCAGGTAGCTGTTGCATGTGATATTCTTTCCTTAGTGAAATTGAAGTCTCCGGCAGAAATGGGAGCAGACTGTGCAGTAGGAACAACCCAGCGATTCGGAATCCCGATGGGATATGGAGGCCCTCACGCAGCTTTTTTCGCTTGTAAAGAAAGTTATAAAAGAGACATTCCGGGAAGAATCATTGGCGTTTCTCAGGATGTTTATGGGAAACGTGCTTTGAGAATGGCTTTACAGACAAGAGAACAGCACATCAAAAGAGAGAAAGCAACTTCCAATATTTGTACAGCTCAGGTTCTTTTAGCTGTAATGGCAGGGATGTATGCGGTTTATCACGGCCCGAAAGGTTTAAATTTCATTGCTGATCAGATTCATTTCAGAACCAATGCACTTCATGATGCTTTGAAGGTTTTAGGATTTGATGTTGTAGAAGAGCCGGTTTTTGATACAGTGAAAATCAGAATCCACGAAAATGATAAAGGCTCTTTAGCAAGATTAATGAAAGACCATAAGATCAACCTTAATTATTTCTCCGAAGGGATTGTAAGCATCTCTATTGATGAAACCTCGACTTTAGAAAAAATTCAGCAGCTTTTGAACGCTTTTGCTCATTTTCTAAATAAGCAGAGCTTTAAAATCTCCGTAAAAGAAGAATATTCAATTCCACAGGAATTATTGAGAAAAGACCAAATTCTGAAAGAAGAGGTTTTCAATAAATATCATACCGAAACCGAATTGATGCGTTATATTAAACGTCTTGAAAGAAAAGATCTATCATTGACGCACTCCATGATTTCTTTAGGATCATGTACGATGAAACTGAATGCTGCAACTCAGATGCTGCCATTATCTTGGGCAGAATGGGGAAGCGTTCACCCTTTTGTTCCTACAGAACAAGCCGGAGGCTATCAGAAAATGATTAAAGAGCTGGAAAAAGATTTAGCGGAAATTACCGGTTTTGCCGGAACTTCATTGCAGCCAAATTCAGGAGCACAAGGAGAATATTCAGGATTAATGGTGATTCGTGAGTATCATAAATCAAGGGGAGAACTTCACAGAAATATTGTTCTTATCCCGCAATCTGCACACGGGACAAACCCAGCTTCTGCAGTTTTGGCAGGAATGAAAGTTGTAGTTGTAAAAAATCTTGAAAACGGAGAAATTGATTTTGAAGATCTAAAATCAAAAGCCGAAGAACATAAAGATCATTTGTCTGCAGTAATGATCACTTATCCTTCCACGTACGGATTTTTCGATGCTAATATCAAAGAAATTACAAAACTGATCCACGAAAACGGAGGTCAGGTATATATGGACGGCGCCAATATGAACGCTCAGGTTGGCTTTACAAGCCCCGGAAATATCGGTGCAGATGTTTGTCATTTGAATTTGCATAAAACATTTGCCATTCCGCATGGTGGCGGAGGTCCTGGTGTTGGCCCAATTTGCGTGGCGGAGCATTTGGTGCCTTTTTTACCGTCAAACCCGAATGTGAAAATTGGCGGTAAACAATCAATTGATGCAGTTTCATCTGCACCTTTCGGTTCATCTTTAGTGCTGAATATTTCATATGCATATATTAAAATGCTCGGAACATCCGGACTGAAAAAAGCAACAGAACACGCCATTTTAAACGCCAATTATTTGAAAGAAGTTTTGGCAGAACATTTCCCGATTTTATATGCTAATGAAAACGGTAGAGTTGCGCACGAATGTATCGTAGATTTCAGACAGTTCAAAGCTTTGGGAATTGAAGTAGCCGATGTTGCAAAAAGACTGATGGATTATGGTTTTCATGCTCCTACAGTCTCTTTCCCAGTTGCAGGAACATTAATGATTGAACCTACAGAATCTGAATCCAAAGAAGAGATTGACCGTTTTGCCGAAGCTTTGATTAATATTAAAAAAGAAATTGAAGAAATCGCAAACGGAGAAGCTGATGCGGTAAACAATGTTCTTAAAAACGCTCCGCATACAGAACAGCTGATTATTTCCGATTCTTGGGACAAACCTTACGGAAGAGAAAAAGCGGCTTATCCTTTGGATTGGGTGAGAACACACAAATTTTTTGCTTCCGTTTCCCGAGTTGATGAAGCTTATGGAGACAGGAATCTGGTTTGTACTTGCGAACCGATTGAAAGCTATATGTAGTAATAAATAAATACACAATAAAAAAACACATCAGAAATGATGTGTTTTTTATTAGAATATAGTAAGAAAATTATTCCTTTATGATTTTTGCTGAGTAAACGGTTTTATTTTCAGTGATTACATTCAGGATATAAATTCCTGGGTTTAAATTTTCAAGACTGATGTGGTTATTACGCTGATTTTCAATTAAAACTTTTTGTCCGGCTATATTCAGTACTTCAACTGATGAAATATTTTCGCCATTTGGTAAACTGAACTGTACATCATTTTTTACAGGATTCGGGAAAACGGATATTTTTCCTTTATTCACTGCAGTTACTCCTAAATTTTCATCATTAATTTTGATATTATCAATGAAAGCATCACCACCATAATTATCATGTAAAAAATTGATTCCCTCCAGATTAATCTGTGCGAAATTTGCTGTTGTGTGGATAAGAGTATCATTCACAAAATATTTGATTTCGCTTTCTGAAACAGAGATTTTAATGTGATACCATTGATTGGGTTCCCATTCAAATCCCGTATCTTCATAATCATAATCAACAGATGTAACCACTTTTAGTGTGCCCTCCCAATCAAAAGCAATTACAAAAACAGGTAAATATTCTTCATCACTTATACCATAAGTAGCCATTTCGAAATTTGAATTTCCGGCTTCCGTTACCAATGCATCAAATGTAACAGTAGTATCATGATAATCTGCTGGCTGATCAAATGCTTTTTGAGCTCCGATAATAGGGAAAGATTGAGGATCAAAATCACTTTCATAAGCGTTTTTGAAAGAATAATTGCCCTCGCTGAATTTTTCATTTGTGATCACTTGGTTTTCAATAAAAAAACCTTCTCCGTCACCAGTAACTTCCCAGGCGTTCTGATCCTTAATGTTTCCAAGCTGGTAGCCTTCCGAAGTTTCAAATGAAATTTTGCTTTGAGCAAAAACAGCGTTATACAATAAAGCGGCTGTTAAAAAATAGATCTTCTTCATAAAAAAAATTTTGCAATTATACTTAAATTATTCTCAGCAGGGAAATTTGGCAGAAAAATCAATCGGATTTGATTACTTTTGTTGTATGGATTTAAATAGATTTTTTACCAGTCAGAGAACCGGAAATCATCCAAACACTACAGCTTCAAGAACCGATTTTCAGCGAGATTTTGACCGGATTATTTTTTCTTCCGCTTTCAGAAGACTGCAGAATAAGACTCAGGTTTTTCCGCTCCCGGGAAGTGTTTTTGTGCATAACCGTTTAACGCATTCTTTGGAAGTTTCTTCTGTCGGACGTAGTTTAGGAAGCCTTATAGGAGAATTTGTTGTAAAAAATTTTGGTAAAGAATTGTCTGAAGAATCGAAAATTTTTTATCTCCATAATCTTCATAACGTAATTGCATCTGCATGTCTTTGCCATGATATCGGAAATCCTGCTTTCGGGCATTCAGGAGAAGATGCAATTGCCAGTTATTTTGAAAGGAACGAAAAAGATCTCAAAACAAAATTCAATGAAAAAGAATGGGCAGATCTTGTGAATTTTGAAGGAAATGCAAATGCAATACGTGTTTTGACACATCAGCAAATCGGGAAAGATAATGGCGGAATCCAGCTTACTTATACTACTTTGGCAAGCATTGCAAAATATCCCTGCGAATCGGTTGCGAAAAAGAAAGGTATTGTAAACCGCAAAAAATTCGGATTTTTTCAGAATGAAAAAGAAACTTTTGTAAATATTGCAAAAGAAACTTCGATGCTGCAGGAAAATGAAGAGCCGATCATTTTTAAAAGGCATCCATTTGTCTGGCTTGTTGAAGCTGCGGATGACATCTGCTACAACATTATCGATATGGAAGATGCACACCGTTTGGGCATCGTTTCTACTTCCGACTGTGAAGAACTTTTCTTTGAATTAATAAAATCCGAAAATCCGGATATTGGAAAAATTAAAGACAAACTGAATGTCATTTCTGATAAAAATGAAAGAATTTCTTATCTGCGGGCCAAAGTCATTAATGCACTGATCAACAAAACTACCGAAATCTATGAGCAGAATTTTGGGAAAATTCTCGATGGCTCTCTTGATAAAGCACTGCTTGATATTTATAAAACCGAAAATAAGACCTTACAGCATATCGAAGATTTTTCCATAGAAAAAATTTACGGGCACAAAGCAGTTGTTGAGATTGAAAATGCCGGATATAACGTAATGTACGAATTGCTCGATCATTTCATCCCTTCTATTTTAAAACCGAAAGACAATCTGAAATCGTATGATAAGATGGCTTTGAAACTTCTTCCAAAACAGTTTCAGTTTGAATCGGGAACAGATTATCAGAAAATTCTCGGGATTATTGACTATGTTTCCGGAATGACCGATAATTATGCTACAGATTTATACCGGAAAATTAAAGGAATTGATATCGGAATGACCATGTAATTCGATTTTATTTTGTATATTTAAAAAGGTCAGATTATAAATCATTTTTTATAATCATTGGATTTTATTAACAATTAAATATATAAATTATGTCTTATCTATTAGTTCCTATTATTTTTTTCGGGCTGATCATTTTTTTTGCCTCGTTTTTTGTAGTCAAGCAGGAAACAGCAGCTATTATTGAGCGTTTTGGAAAGTTCCAGTCTGTGAGACATTCCGGGCTTCAGCTGAAGATTCCTATTATCGATCAGGTTGCCAAACGCCTGAATTTAAGAATTCAGCAATTGGATGTAATGATTGATACCAAAACTTTGGATAATGTTTTCATTAAAATGAAAGTTTCCGTACAATACCAGGTCATCAGAAATCAGGTTGCGGATGCATATTATCGTTTGGAAAATCCTGAAGGCCAGATTACTTCTTATGTTTTTGATGTTGTGCGTGCAGAAGTTCCTAAAATGAAACTGGATGATGTTTTTGTTCGGAAAGATGATATTGCAGTTGCTGTAAAAGGTGAACTTCAGGAGGCAATGCAAAGTTATGGCTATGATATTGTAAAAGCCCTGGTTACGGACATTGATCCTGATGAACAGGTAAAGCATGCCATGAACAGAATCAATGCAGCAGAACGCGAAAAAACCGCTGCAGAATACGAGTCTGAAGCTCAAAGAATCCGTATTGTTGCAGTTGCAAAAGCGGAAGCAGAATCCAAAAAATTGCAAGGGCAAGGGATTGCAGATCAAAGGCGTGAAATTGCAAAAGGCCTTGAAGAATCTGTAAAAATGCTCAACAATGTAAATATTGGTTCTCAGGAAGCTTCTTCTTTAATTGTTGTTACTCAGCATTACGACACGCTTCAATCTATCGGAGCAAATAACAGGAGCAATCTTGTTCTGCTGCCGAATTCTCCGACTGCTGCAAGCAATATGCTGAATGATATGCTTGTTGCAATGTCCGCGGCATCAAAAGTAGAAGATGCGGATAAGGGCAAATATCCGCCGCCTTCCGAAGGTCATTTTAAACATTAAAATCTTAAAAAATGAATCTCCTGAAATTTCAGGAGATTCATTTTTTAAATTATTTTGAATGATTTTTCTAAATTTTCAAAAGTTCAATTGTACGCTCAGGATTCTCGCTTGAGAAAACTGCATTTCCTGCGACAAGCACATCTGCGCCGGCTTCGAATAATTTGGAAGCATTTTCGAGATTGACACCGCCATCCACTTCGATCAGCGCTGTTGAATTATTTGATAATATCAAATCTTTTGTTTCGGCAATTTTTTTGTACGTGTTTTCAATGAATTTTTGTCCGCCAAATCCTGGATTCACGCTCATCAATAAAACCAGGTCTACGTCTGCAATAATATCTTCCAGCAATAAAACAGGACTGGATGGATTCAGTACAACACCTGCTTTCGCACCTTTATCCTGAATGAAATTAATCGTTCTGTGAAGATGTGTGCAAGCTTCATAATGTACAGAAACTAAATCAGCACCTTGATTGATGAATTCTTCCACATATTTTTCAGGTTCAACAATCATTAAATGTACGTCTACGAATTTTTTGGCATGTTGCTGAACGGTTTTCATGACGGGAAATCCGAAAGAAATGTTCGGAACAAAGCGTCCGTCCATAACATCCACATGAAACCAATCGGCTTGCGAAAGGTTCAGCATCTCAATGTCTCTTTGCAAATTCCCAAAATCTGCCGACAAAAGGGAAGGGGCGATAAGTTTTGTTTTCATTTTTATATTTTTAACCTATTGAAAAACTGTTGTCATGATTAACGTAATAATTTATAAGATAACTGATTATTATAATAGCTTCATATATTGATAACCAAAATCGGTTTATTATATTTAAAAGAATTCTATCTAGTATTAAAAAAAAATTAAGAATAATATTCCTGTTAATACTAATACGACCCCTAAACTTGCTCCGCCATTCAAATCAACAAATAAAAGTAGATAGAGCATTATTAATAAAAGAAATAATGAACTAATCATTCCGGTAGCTGAAACAAATGTTGGTCTTCTGTATAAATCTTTAAAATGTTCCGTTATTTTCATTTTAATGATACTTCAGATTCATTTCAGGGTTTATTTTCAAAAGAGTTTCGTAGATTAATTGAATCACATTTCCAACGTCTTCCTTCGCAACCATTTCTACTGTGGTGTGCATGTAGCGCAAAGGCAAAGAGATCAATGCACTCGGAACACCGCCGTTTGAATGTGCAAAAGCATCAGTATCAGTTCCTGTTGCCCTGCTTGCTGCAGCTCTCTGAAAAGGAATTTTCTTAGTTTTTGCTGTGTTGATGATCAATTCGCGGATAGTGTGATGAATACTCGGAGCAAAGAAAACAACAGGTCCGTTTCCGCACTTTTGGTCGCCTTCCTTTTTCTTTTCAATCATTGGAGTCGTTGTATCGTGCGTAACGTCAGTTACGATCGCAATATTTGGTTTGATGGTATCTGCAATCATATCAGCACCATAAAGTCCTACTTCTTCCTGAACAGAATTGGTAATATGCAAACCAAACGGAATTTTCTTTTTATTTTCTTTTAAAAGTCTTGCAACTTCAGCAATCATAAATCCTCCAATTCTATTATCCAAGGCGCGGCATACGAAATAACGATCGTTCATTTCAAAAAATTCGTCGGGATAAGTAATCATGCAGCCAACAAAAATTCCGAGATCCTCAACTTCCTGTTTTGATGTTGCACCGCAATCGATAAAAATGTTTTCAATTTTTGGTGTAGGTTCGTTCTGATTAGCTCTTGTATGAATAGCAGGCCATCCGAAAACCCCTTTTACGATTCCTTTTTCCCCGTGAATATGCACCACTTTGGAAGGCGCAATCGTTTGATCAGAGCCGCCGTTTCTGATCACATAAATTAAGCCATCATCTGTAATATAATTGACATACCAGGAAATTTCATCTGCATGCGCTTCGATTACTACCTTGAATTCGGCATCAGGATTTATGATTCCGTAGCAGGTTCCGTAATGGTCAAATTCAATCTTGTCAACGTAGGGTTTGATATAATTCATCCAGACTTGTTGGCCTTGATGTTCGTAACCGGTTGGAGATGATGTATTTAGATATTCTTCTAAAAATTTTAAAGATTTCTTTTCAAATTTCATAAAAGGGAATAATTTTTGAAGTATGAGTGAGTTGAATTAATGAAGTCAAAAGTAATGAATTTTAAGAGATTTATCTGTATAGGTTGTTTGTTTTTAGGTTTTTTGGTTTATGCACAGAAAGATTCGGTAATTGCAAAGCCTCTTGATCAGTATCCTCAGGACGAGTTGCGGACAGATGAATTTGGAGAAAAATATTATTATGATCAAAGGCAAAAAGCAAAAATCTACAATATCAATGGCGAAACAGTAGTCGTGATGGATGAGCTTAAACTAGTGCAGAAACCACGTTTTAATAACCAGCTTGATCGAAATTATTTTTACTTTATCAATAAAAAATTGTACCGGGTTTACCCGCTTTTCTTAGAAGCTCTTGATCAGTATCGTGATATTCAGAAAGATATGAACGGGCTGAACAGTGATGTCAAGCGTAAATTTGTTAAACAAAAACAGGAAGCACTTGCAGCACAATACGAGACACAGCTCAGAGATTTAACCACAACGGAAGGGAGAGTTTTTGCCAAACTAATGAATCGTGCAACGGGTAAAACAGTGTATGAAATCATAAAAGAATTGCGTGGAGGTTGGAGCGCCTTTTGGTGGAATGTGAAAGGAAATATGGCTGATATCAGTTTAAAAGAACCATATAATCCACACAAAAACAGGACAGACGAATTTCTTGAATCTCTTCTGCAATCCAATTGGAATGTAGGTTATCTTCAACCTTATGATGGGTATTTGGATTTTAAAGTATCCAAATAATTCTCAATTTTATACCAATTTTTCGCCGCACTTTTTGCAGAATCTTGCATCAGGATCTATTTCTTCATTTCCGCAGCGTTCGCAGGATTCTTTAAATCTTTTCCCCTGATATCTCAGCTCGGAAGTTACAATTCCTGTAGGCACAGCGATAATGCTATAACCGCAGAGCATCACAACAATTGAAAGCACTTTTCCGATTGGCGTTACAGGAGAAATATCGCCATAACCTACGGTTGTTATCGTAACCACAGCCCAATAAATAGATTGCGGAATACTCGTAAAACCATTTTTTCCGTCTTCCACTACATACATGATCGATCCGATAATGACAATAAAAATACATAGGAAAAGCAAGAAAATATAGATTTTTCTCGAGCTGTGTCTCAATGCAGAAAGGATGAATTGCCCGTCATGCATATAATCCGCAAGATTGAAAATCCTGAAAATTCTCAGCATTCTCAGCATTCTTAGAATAATAAAATAATGTACCGCAGGAAAAAACAACCCGATATAAAAAGGCAGAATAGAAAGCAAATCCAGAAAACCTAGCGGACTGAAAATATATTCTTCACGATCTTTCACGCAGACAATCCTTAGAATATATTCCAATGTGAAAAGAATGGTGATTAAGAATTCCAAGCTGTAGAAAATAGTGTGGTATTTGGCATTTAGAACCGGTACTGTTTCCAGCATGATCAGGATGGTACTGATCAGGATGAAAATCAGCAGGAGAATATCAAAAAGCTTTCCGGCTGGAGTATCCGAAAAATAAATAATTCTGTATATTTTCTTGAAAATCGGTTTATCTTCAGGAATAAGGTCGTATTCAGGTTTCATTTTTGTAATAAAAGGTGCTGAAATTTAAGAATTAAATTCCATTGAAAATTCAGTAAGCGTTATTTTATCAAAATTAGTAATTTAGAAATGTTATTTTTACAAAATGATAATTCAGGATTTTATTAAAGAATTTGAAAAGCT
Organism: Bergeyella sp.; assembly: GCA_032083825.1. GTDB lineage: Bacteria > Bacteroidota > Bacteroidia > Flavobacteriales > Weeksellaceae > DAMDNI01. The sequence continues at coordinate 13,706 of DAMDNI010000054.1, forward strand.
GATTCCGCTGCAACAGGCAGAAGATTTTGATAATGTGGGCTTGCTTTGCGGAAATCCGGATCGTGAGATTTCCGGAATTTTGATTTGTCACGATGCCTTGGAAAATGTTGTGGATGAAGCAATTTCAAAAAATCTGAACTTTATTTTCACTTTTCATCCCATTATTTTTTCAGGACTAAAATCTCTGACCGGGAAAAATTATGTAGAAAGGGCAGTTCTAAAAGCGATTGAAAACAAAATCGCCATTTATGCCATTCACACTGCTTTTGACAATCATTTTTTTGGCGTAAACCACGGAATCTGTAAAGCGCTGGATTTAAAAAATCAAAAAATACTGATGCCGAAAACCAAAAATCTCAACCAAATTTCCATATACGTTCCGAAAGATTATACGGAGAGACTAAAAGAGGCATTATTTGCCGCCGGAGCCGGAAGTATCGGCTTTTATGACGAATGCAGTTTCAGTATTCCAGGAAACGGAACTTTTCGCCCGATTGAAGGTTCAAATCCTTTTTCCGGGGCAAAAAATATTCGTGAAAATGCTGATGAAGACATGGTTTCCGTTATTTTTGAGGAATATAAACAATCTTCAATAATTTCTGCTTTGAAATCTGCGCATCCATACGAAGAAGTTGCCTATCAGATTTATCAGCTGGAAAATGAAAACCAATATTCAGGGCTGGGAATGTACGGTGAGCTCGAAAATGAAATGGATGAAACTCTTTTTTTGGAATTCGTAAAGGATAAATTCAATTTAAAAATAATCCGCCATTCCGATTTTAACCAAAAGAAAATCAAAAGGGTAGGAGTTTTGGGAGGAAGCGGAGCCAGCGGAATAAAAGCTGCAATCTCTGCAAAATGTGATGTATATTTAACAGGAGATGTAAAATACCACGATTTTTTCCTGGCAGAAAAAAAAATGCTGATCTGCGACATCGGGCATTTTGAGTCGGAACAATTTGTAACTCAACAATTATTTGAAATTTTGTCGGAAAAATTTCCTAAATTTGCAATCTCAAAAACTAGCGAGAATACCAATCCAGTAAATTATTTTTTATAAATATGGCTAAAAAGACAAACGACATCTCTGTTGAAGAAAAGCTAAGAGCGCTTTACGATCTTCAGATTATCGATTCCAGATTAGACGAAATCCGTAATACAAGAGGAGAATTGCCGATCGAAGTGGAAGATCTTGAAGTGGAAATTGCAGGTCTTGAAAAAAGAGCGGAAAAGTTTCAGCAGGAGATCAAGGAACAGAATGACGAGATTAATAACAAAAATGAAGTGATCAACCATTCTAAATCTTTGATCGAAAAATATAAATCTCAGCAGGATAATGTAAGAAACAATAAAGAATTCGAAGCGCTTGGAAAGGAAATCGAATTTCAGGAGCTTGAGATCCAGCTTGCAGAGAAAAGAATCCGTGAGTTCGGAGCAAAGATTTCTCATAAAAACGAAACACTTACTGATCTGACCAACAAAATCGAAGAACTGAAAAATCATCTTAAATTCAAGAAAGAAGAATTGGAAGGTCTCGTTGCGGAAACTCAGAAAGAAGAAGAATATCTTTTGGAAAAATCAAAAGAATTTGCTGAAAAAATTGACGAAAGACTTTTCGGATCTTATACCAGAATCAGAACCAATTCTGTAAACGGGCTTGCTGTTGTAGGTTTGGAAAGAGGCGCTGCAAAAGGTTCTTTCTTTACAATTCCTCCTCAAAAACAAATGGAGCTTGCACAGAGAAAGAAAATCATTATCGATGAGCATTCAGGGAAAATCCTGGTGGATGAAGAACTGGTAAATGAAGAAAACGAGAGAATGAAAGAAATTAT
>DAMDNI010000055.1:0-10574 GCA_032083825.1 Bergeyella sp.
CTATGATGATCTGAAAGAAATTTTCGATTTCATTTATCAGAATATTAAGGACAGGAAAATTGTTTCTGTAAAAACAGTTAAAGATGGCGGAGTTGCTGTCGCTTTAGCAAAAATGAGCTTCGGAAACGGTTTGGGAACGACTGTCACTTTAGATGAAAATCAAATTTTAGAAAAAAGTATTGGCAGCCTTATTATAGAATCTGTTGAAGAATTGAGTCATCCTTTATTGAAAAGAATCGGAGAAGTAGTTTCTCAGGATGTTTTAACCATCAACGGTCAATCATCAACGATCAACCAATTAAAATCGGCTTTCACAGGAACTTTCGAAAAATTATTTCCGACAATCGAGCCTGAAAAAATTGAGATTAAATTGGATGAATCCTTAAATTCCATCAATCCGAGAAATATTATCATTAAAGCCCATAATATTGCAAAACCAAAAGTTTTTGCGCCTGTTTTTCCCGGAACCAATTGCGAATATGAGACTCAGAATGCTTTCCGAAAAGAAGGAGCTGAGGTTTCTAGCCTTCCTTTACTAAATCTGAATCATCAATTGTTGGATGAAAGCCTTGATGCCTGGATCAAAGAGATTGAGAATTCCCAGATTCTGGTATTTTCCGGCGGATTTTCTGCTGGTGACGAGCCGGACGGTTCTGCAAAATTCATCGTCAATGTATTGAAAAACGAGAGAATGCAGGAGGCTGTCCACCAACTTCTGGAAAGAGACGGTATGATTCTGGGGATCTGTAACGGTTTTCAGGCGCTTGTGAAATCAGGCCTGCTTCCTTACGGAGAAATCCGTGATTTGGATGAGAATTCACCGACTTTAGCGCACAATTCAATTGGAAGGCATATTTCACAAATGGTCAATGTAAAAGTGGCAAATGATGATTCGCCTTGGCTGAAAGATATGAAAGGTCAGACTTTTACTATCCCGATTTCTCATGGCGAAGGAAGATTTATGGCTTCTGAAAAAGTATTGGAAGAATTATATAAAAATGGTCAGATTGCAACCCAATATGTTGATTTTGAAGGTGGTATTGCTCACGGAATGCCCTTTAATCCCAATAATTCTTTGTTTGGGATTGAAGGAATTACAAGTTTGAATGGTAAAATTTTCGGAAGAATGGGACATCCTGAACGTTTCGCTAAAGGTTTAATGAAAAATATTCCGACAGTGGGCTATCATAATATTTTCAAAAACGGTGTCGAATATTTCAAATAAAAAAATTATTATTAACGGCAATCTTTTTTCGGACCTGGACGGCTTTTATGATGAGATTTCTGAAAAATTGATGAGTGATCAGGGCTGGAAAGTAGGAACTTTGGATGGTTTGGATGATATTCTTTACGGAGGTTTCGGTGTTTTTGAAAATAATGAAAAATTAGAAATCGCCTGGCAAAGCAGTAGGAAATCTCAAAAGGATTTAGGTTTAAAAACCACGTTGGATTTTTTAGACCATAAATTAAAAATCGGGAAACCCTATAATGTTGAGCTGATAAAAAAGCAAAAAGAAGATTTACTTCACGAAAACGGGAAAACATTGTTTGAAATTATTCTCGAAATTTTTGAATCGCATCCTAATATTTCATTAAAATTAGTTTGAAATCAAATTATCACTTTTTTAATACATAATTAAAAATATTACCAAAATAAGTAATAATTAAAAATATAACCGAAATACGTCATTTATTTTGTATCTTTGCTGTATGAAAGCTGTCATTACTGCTGATATCATTCAATCCTCCAAAATGTCACCCGACAATTGGATGGATGCCCTCAAAAAAGTTCTGAAAAAATTCGGAAAGCAGGGAAAAGAATGGGAAATCTACAGAGGCGATGAAATTCAGCTGCTTCTGAACCATGCAGAAGAATCTTTTTGGGCAGCAATGATTATCAAAACTGAAATCAGAAAGAACGATTTCGATGCACGCATTTCGATTGGATTAGGCGAGATGGATTTTGCCGGCGCAAATATCAAAGAAAGCAACGGAACTGCATTTGTGCATTCCGGCAGAAACCTGGAATTGCTTAAAAATTCCAAAAACCAAAGCCTGAGCATTAAAAGCGATTTTGAAAATTTTGACGAAAATTTTAATCTTATTTTTAAACTGATGGAAAATCAGTTCGAAAAATGGAAAATCAGCACAGCCAATTCTTTATCCAATTATTTTGATCACAAAAACCTGAGCCAGACACAAATTGCGGAAAAGCTCGGGATTACGCAGGGAGCTTTCAGCAGAGCATTAAAACGCGGCGGTTTGGATAATATCCTTGAGACAGACCAATATTTTCGGAAAAAAATAAAAGAACTCCTATGATTTTTGTTCAGCTCATATTAGCACATCTTCTGGGAGATTTTATTTTCCAGCCGGACTCTTGGGTGAAAGATAAAGAACAAAAGAAAGCCAAAAGCCAATATCTGTATTTTCATATTCTCATTCATTTTGCTTTGGCAATGTTGTTTTTGTGGGATTTTAATAATTGGTGGATGGCTGCTGTAGTAGCTGTTTCTCATTTTCTGATTGATCTTTCAAAACTTGAATTTCAGAAACCGAAAAATAAAAAATCTTGGTTTATCACTGATCAGGTTCTGCATATCGCTGTAATTTTCGGGATATATGCCTTCTCAAACCCATATTTTGAATTTGAAAATATATTTACAGAAACCAACCTGAAATTTTTGGCAGGCTTGATTTTTGTAACAATACCTTCATCAATCATTGTTAAATTGTTGATTTCCAGCTGGACACCAGAAACCCCGCATCAAAATACCATGCAGACAGAATCTCTTGAAAATGCAGGGAAATATATCGGTATTTTAGAAAGATTGCTGGTATTTGTCTTTATTTATGTCAATCATTGGGAAGGAGTAGGATTTATGATTGCTGCGAAATCAGTCTTCAGGTTTAGCGATCTGGCTCAGGCAAAACAGCGTAAACTGACAGAATATGTTTTAATAGGAACACTGCTGAGTTTCGGAATTGCTGTCTTGACAGGGATAATAATAAAAATTTAATAAAACAATAAAAGTAAAAATGGAATCTCCTGATTCCTTTAAAAAAGTAAAAATTATGAGCCAAAAAGGAGAAATGCTTTACGAAGGCAAAGCCAAGCAGATATTTCTGACAGAAAATCCTGAAGAAGTAATTGTACGTTTCAAAGACGACGCAACAGCATTCAATGCACAAAAACGCGGACAGGTAGATAGAAAAGGCGAAATGAACAACGCCATCACTACCCTGATTTTCGAATATCTGAAAGAGAAAGGAATCGAAACTCACTTTATCTCCCAAATTGACGACCGAGAACAATTGGTAAGAAAAGTATCTATCATTCCTTTGGAAGTCGTTGTCCGTAACTATTCTGCAGGAAGTATGGCACAAAGACTTGGAGTGGAAGAAGGGATAAAATCTCCGGTAACTATTTTCGACATCTGTTACAAAAAAGATGAATTGGGAGATCCTCTGATCAATGATCATCATGCTGTTTTCCTAGGCGCAGCAACTTATGAAGAGTTGGACGAAATGTACGAATTAGCCGATGAAATCAATGAAGCTTTAAAAGAACTATTCGACGGAATGAATATTATTCTGGTAGATTTCAAAATAGAATTAGGAAAAACTTCCGATGGGAAAATTATCCTAGCTGACGAAATCTCTCCTGATACCTGCAGGCTTTGGGATAAAGACACTTTGAAAAAGCTTGATAAAGACCGTTTCAGAAGAGATCTTGGCGAAGTTACCGAAGCTTACGTTGAGATTTATGAAAGACTGAAAAAAGTTTTAAATAAATAAAATAAAAATGTGAGTTTCGGCTCATTTCATGAAATTAATGGAATTTCCTTTAATTTCAATTAAAGTAAAAATCTGAGAAAATTTAAAAATGAAAGATTTAAAAATTCAGAAACAACACTATCTTGACCAGTTCCGAAAACGGGCTTACGGAAGAAATCTTTTCCGGACACAAGAAGAGGAATTCATGGATGCTCCGAAAGAAGAATGCGGGATATTCGGTTTGTATTCTGAATCAGACATTGATACCTTTTCCCTTTCGCAGTTCGGATTGTTCGCTTTACAGCATCGGGGTCAGGAAGCCTGCGGAATTTCTGTCATGAAAGAAGGGAAAATTGCCAATATAAAAGACGAAGGCTTGGTTTTGGATGTGTACAAAAGTATCCGTGAACCTGAATCTTTTATGGGAAACGGCGTTATCGGGCATACCCGCTATACAACAGCAGGAGATAAAAAGAAATACAATTTTCAGCCTTTTTTTGCTAAAAACGAGTGGGATCAGATCATTCTTTCCATTGCACACAACGGCAATCTTACCAATGCAAAAAAACTAAAGAAAGAGCTTGAGGATGAAGGAGTTGTTTTTAAAGCAACATCAGATTCTGAAGTGATTTTGAGACTGATTCAAAAAAATCTGGATTTAGGATTAAGAGGTGCTATCAAAGAAACCATGGAAAAAATTGAAGGCGCTTATTCCGTTGTCGGAATGACGAGAAATAAATTTTTTGCTTTCCGTGATTTTCATGGGATCCGGCCTTTGGTTTTGGGAATTATTGACGAAAAAACTTATGTTGCGGCTTCAGAATCTGCAGCCTTAGATGCAGTTGGTGCGCAATATGTCCGCGATATTATGCCGGGCGAAATTGTGTATACCAGTGATAATGAGAAGGGTTTACAATCATTTCAGGTAAAAGAAGATTGCCAGAGAAGGCTTTGCGCTTTCGAATACATTTATTTTGCCCGTCCTGATACCACATTGGAAAATATAAATGTTCACGAAATTCGAGAAAAATCTGGTGAAAAAATCTGGGAACAGGCTCCTGTAGAAGCCGATATGGTAATCGGCGTTCCTGATTCGGGAGTTCCGGCTGCAATTGGTTTTTCTAAAGCTTCGGGAATTCCGTTTCGTCCGGTTCTGATTAAAAACAGATATATCGGAAGAAGCTTTATTGTTCCTACTCAGGAAATGCGCGAAAGGATTGTTAATCTGAAACTTAACCCGATTATTTCCGAAATTAAAGATAAAAGAATTGTCATTATTGATGACTCAATTGTGCGGGGAACAACATCAAAACGTTTGGTAAAGATCCTGAAGAATGCGGGTGTAAAAGAGATTCATTTCAGAAGTGTTTCGCCACCGATTATTGCACCTTGTTTTCTAGGTATTGATACACCTTCAAAAGACGATTTGATTTCTGCGAATATGTCTACTGAAGAGTTAAGAGATTATTTAGGAGTAGACTCTTTGGAATTCTTAAGTATTGATAATCTTAAAGAAATTCTTGGAAGTTCGGATCATTGCTTTGGCTGTTTTACCGAACAATATCCTGTTGAAAAAGGAGAAGAAGTCGATCTTTTCAATTAATAACCAATTAAAAATAAAAAAGTCAGGAAAATATTCCTGACTTTTGTTTTGTGAAGAAATTTTAAATTTCTTATTTAAATTTATACGCTAAACCAACCTGGAAATTGTTGTTTTTCACAGCATCAGTTCCGCTAGGTCTGTCTTTTGCAACATCGGTAAAGCCTGCAACATATCTGGCATTGATTCCTAAATTAGGAGTAATCCAATATCCAGCTCCTAAACCAACTCCGAAATTAAATTTGTTAAAATCATCAGTGTCAAGGCTTGTTGTTTCAGAGCCGTTAGAATCTCCATTTGTGCTGCTTTTGAACTTGTCTCTAGCACTTACCAGAAATCCGAATTCAGGGCCTGCTTCTAAATAGAAAGCCGGGGTTGCATTATACTGAAACATTACCGGCACTGAAATATAATCCAGATGCAGTGCAGATTCTGTACTATAAGTAGTATTTCCAAGATTGTATTCCTGGGTAACTTTTGATCCTAAATTATTATACAAAATTTCCGGTTGAATGCTGAATTCTTCGCTTATTGGTGCATTTAAGAATATACCGGCATTGAATCCGATTTTAGATTTTGAATCATCCAGTCCTGCATCATTTGAAAGTGAAGATACGTTCATACCGCCTTTAATACCAAATGACTGTGCGAATGTTAAGCTGCTTGCAGCAATTGCCATTCCTAAAAATAACTTTTTCATAATTTTAAATTTTAGTTTTAGTAATTTCTAATTTTAAATTTTACTACCAATTTTTTCCAAATTGATGTTCAAGTATTTTCAAATTGTTTGCCAAACTCAAATTTTCAGAAGTGTTAAATCTTAATTTTTAAACAGTTATTTAATTTTTATATCATTTCAAGTTGCTCATTATTAATTTGTTACATTGAAATTTCAACGTAATAAAAAAGTCTGAATTTTGAAGGAATTCAGACTTTATTTTTAGGTATTTTTTGAAGTTTTTTTATAGATTTCTGTAAAAATCCAGACTTGAAACTATTTTTTCAGCATTGGTTTTGTAATCAAAAACGCAGGTTCCGATTCCGTTGATTAATGAAAAACTAATAGTTCCACCGGAATTTTTTTTATCATTTTGCATTAAGGCAAGAATTTCCTCATCAGAAAATTCCGTAATTGAGATATAAGGGAAAAAACGACGCAGATTTTCAATGATTAAGTTGGAAATTTCTTCAGAAATCAAATTTTCATAAAAAGCAATTTGTGTTTCACAAATCATTCCTAAAACAACAGCTTCACCATGCGGAATCAGATTTCCCTTCCGAAGAAACAAACTTTCCAGAGCGTGACCGATTGTATGTCCGAAATTCAGATTTTTGCGGATATTTTGTTCTTTAAAATCTTTTTCCACGACTTCCTGCTTGATTGACATAGATCTTTCGATAAAAGGAGCAATCGATGAGGCCGTCAATTCCTGAATTGAAATCAGGTCATTCCAATGTTTCTCATCAGCAATTAATCCGTGTTTCAGCATTTCAGCAAAACCGCTTCGCAGTTCTGTGAAAGGAAGAGTTTCCAGAAACTTGGGGAATACAAAAATTTTTTCCGGCATAGCAAATGTCCCGATAATATTTTTAAGAAACTGATGGTCGATTCCTGTTTTTCCGCCAATTGAGGCATCACTCATTCCTAAAAGTGTAGTCGGAAGATTGATAAATTTGATTCCTCTTTTATATGTGGAAGCTACGAATCCGCCTAAATCGGTAATTACTCCTCCTCCTAAATTCAATATTAATGCTTTTCTGTCGGTTTCAAATTCAGATAAGATTTCCCAAAGCTGCGTTGCAGTTTCAATGGTTTTAAGCTCTTCTCCGGCTTCAATTTCAATAATCTCGAACGGAATTTCGGTCTCAAGATTGGCTAAAAGCAATGGAAGGCAATATTCGTGAGTGTTTTCGTCACAGAGAATGAAAATTTTACTGGGTTTCAGATTTTCTAAAAACTGGTTGAGCTGCGAGAAATTATTATCTAATACAGAAATCATAAAAAACATAATATTTATCACAAAATTAAACTTAATATTTGTTTTATCAGTTCTGCAAGTATTATTAAATTTGTCAAAATCCAATTTTCTAAAATAATGTCACTTTTTAACGATACTAAACTTGCTTTTGCCGATAAAAGCGATGCTCAGCTCAAGAAAGCATACTGGATGTTCAAAATGATTGAGCAGCCTCAACTTACAAAAGTCGGAACGTCGGTTCTTAATTTTACTGTTCATAATGATTTCCCTTTTATAAAAGGAATTGTAAAGAACACTTTATTCGAGCAGTTTTGCGGCGGAGAAACCCGGGAAGAAAGTATGAAAGTGGTGAAACAGCTTTTTAAACGTGGAGTAGGAAGCATTTTTGATTACTCCATTGAAGGAAAGGAAGATGAAGAAACTTTTGATGCAGTTTGCAGCGAAATCAAAGATATTGTTAAATTTTCTTTGGGAAACCCTGCAATTCCGTTTGTTGTTTTTAAACCTACTGCTTTTGGAAGACTGGATATCTATGAAGAAGTTGGAAAAAAATCTGAGCTTACCACCAGCCAGAAAGAAGAATGGCAAAGAGTTGTTAAAAGATTTGATGATGTTTGCAAATTATGTTGGGAGAATGACAAAAAAGTAATGGTTGATGCCGAAGATTCTTGGATGCAGGATGCAGCGGATAAACTTTGCGAAGAAATGATGGAGAAATACAACAAAGAAAAAGCAATTGTCTGGAACACCATTCAAATGTACAGAACCGGACGTTTAGAATATATGCAGCATCAATTGGAACAAGCCAAAGAGAAAGGATATTTTATCGGTTACAAAATCGTTCGCGGAGCTTATATGGAAAAAGAAAGAGAAAGAGCTGCTGAAAAAAATTATCCGGATCCGATTCAGCCAAACAAAGATGCAACTGATAATAATTATAATGCAGGAATTGATTTTGTAATGGAGAATCTTGACAAGGTTTCTGCATTTTTCGGAACTCATAACGAAAAATCTACTGAACTTATCATGGATAAGATGACAGCCAGGAATCTTGAGCATGATAATCCGCACATCTATTTCGGGCAATTATACGGAATGAGCGATAATATTACCTTTTATCTTTCTGATAAAGGATATAATGTTGCAAAATATCTTCCTTACGGCCCTGTAAAAGATGTAGTTCCGTATCTCACGAGAAGAGCTCAGGAAAATACTTCTGTAGCAGGACAAACCGGACGCGAGCTAAGCCTGTTGAAGAAAGAACTGAAGAGAAGAAAATAAAAATATTAATGTATCATTTGTGGCGGGCTTTAGCCCGCTTTTTATTTTTTAAGGTGATTTGGCTTTAGGGTAAACTTCGCTTATTTTTGCAGATACAATTTTCCATTTCTTTATGAAATTTGCCCAGGTTATTTTACCACTCAACCTCAAAGGAACCTTTACTTATAAGATTCCTGAAAATCTTGTGGAAAAAATTCAGTTGGGAATGCGCGTTCTGGTTTCGTTCGGAGGAAAGAAGATTTACACCGGAATCGTTTTTGAAATTCATGGAAATAAACCGGAGAATTTTGTCCCAAAAGAAATTATCAGCTTATTGGACGAATCCGCAATCCTTCCCGAACCTCAAATTCACTTTTGGAAGTGGCTTTCAGAATATTATTTGTGTAATCTGGGCGAGATTTACCGTTTTTCTTTTCCCGGTTCGCTGAAGCTGGAAAGTGAAACATATCTTAAATTAAAACCAAATACTGTCATTGATTTTGAGAATCTTGATGTCAATGAAATGTATCTGGTCCAGGCTCTGGAAGTCAGGCAATTGATCAATCTTACGGATATCGAAGCTTTTATCCCGAAAAAAGATATAGTAAAAACGATTAATTCTCTGATTGATCTTCAGTATATTGAGGTAGACGAAAAAATTGCAGAGAAATATAAAGCCAAAGAAGTTTCTTATGTGAAGATCAAAAATCAAGAAGAGATACATAAAAATCTTCCGGAATTGTTGCTTAAATTGAAACGTTCTCCGAAACAGCAGGAGCTTTTCCTTTTAATCCTTGAAAAACAAACGGAATTTCCCGAAAAATCAATTCGCAAATCAGAAATAATGGATGAAGGAAATTTCGCGAATACTCATTTTAAATCTTTGGCTGAGAAAAATCTCATTGAAGAGTATTTTCTTCAAAAAGACAGGATCGAAACTTATGAAGGCGAAACCGAAGATCTGGAAAAGCTGACGGATATTCAGAAAGATGCGATTAGCAAAATTGACTTTGCATTTTCGGAAGGGAAAAATGTACTGCTTCATGGCGTAACTTCTTCCGGGAAAACTCATATTTATCTTGAAAAAATTGAAGAAACAATTTCAAAAGGGAAAAATGTTCTTTTTCTCCTTCCCGAAATTTCTTTAACCAAACAAATTACTCAAAGATTAGAAAAGAAATATGGGAAACAATTAGGGTTTTATCATCAGAAACTTACCGATTTCGAAAAAGTAGAAGTCTGGAAAAGAATAAAAAATAATGATATTAAAATCCTTATAGGAACTAGGAATTCTTTATTTCTTCCTTTTCAAAATCTGGGATTGATAGTTGTTGATGAAGAACATGATGTTGCCTATAAACCGAGGGAAGTTTCTCCTTTTTTTAATGCCAAAGATGCCGCTTTGATTTTGGGAAATTATTACCGTGCAAAAGTCATTTTAGGTTCGGCAACGCCTTCGGTTGAAAGCTATTTCGCCGCCCGGAAAGAAAAATTACATTACGTTTTTGTTGGGGAACGTTTCGGAAATGTAAAACTTCCTGAATATGAGCTGATTAATTTTAAAGAAGCGCAGGATTCCAAAAAAATATCAGGGAATTTTTCATTCGAAATGATTGAAAAAATCAAGAGCAATCTTGAGCTGAAAAATCAGGTAATGATTCTTCATAACCGCCGTGGTTATGCGAATGTCGTGGAATGTGAAAGTTGTGGATATGTAACCTATTGCTCCAATTGCGATGTGGTAATGACATATCATAAATCTTCCAACGAAATGAAATGTCATTATTGCGGACAGCGTGCCTCAAAACCTGCTTTTTGCCCGAAATGCCATTCTCAAAATCTGAACGAAAGAGGAGTAGGAGTAGAACAAATCCACGAAGAGATTTCAAAAATTTTTCCTGATTCTGAAGTTGACCGGATGGATGTAGATTCCATGAGGACAAAGTTTGCCTACGAAA
>DAMDNI010000055.1:10584-15439 GCA_032083825.1 Bergeyella sp.
GAAAAGCTTTACGAAAAAATTGAAGAAAGAGAAACCGATATTATTGTCGGAACTCAGATGATTTCAAAGGGGCTGGATTTTGACCATATCGAAATGGTGGGAATTCCGAGGGCGGATCAATTGGTGTATATTCAGGATTTCAGGGCAGAAGAGAAAGCTTATCAGCTAATTACGCAGCTTGCAGGAAGAGCGGGAAGAGTTTCGGGAAATGGAAAGGTTTTAATCCAGACTTTTAATCCTAATCATTCTGTTTTTCAGTTAATTAAAGAAAATGATTCTGAAAAAATCTACAATTATTTTTTAGAGGAAAGGCAGAAATTCCATTATCCGCCTTTTACAAAGCTTATTATGATTGAACTTAAGCACAGGAAAGAAGATAAGGTTTCGCGAGCTTCACAATTTATGGGTTCCGTTTTGCGGAAATATCTTCCGGAAGAATGTGTTTTTGGCCCGGAAAAATCTCCGATTGCGAGAATCAATACTCTTTATCAGTACCAGATTTTACTAAAACTTCCACGCGGAAAAAATTATCAGGAATACAAAAATTATGTTTTGAAAAGCTTTGAAGAATTTGATGAGATAACTGCGTATCACTCTATAAAAAAGATGATATTTGTTGATTTTTAACAGTTTTTAACAATTTTTATACTGTTTTTAAGAATTCAACTTCCTGATTTACAATAATAATTTTTACTTTTGATCGTTTAAGATAAGTTATGTTTTTTTATAACATTTTATGATTTAACATAATAATTTTACAACAATCCAACACTAAAATTCTTAGATGGGTAAATTTAAAAGTTATTTAACCGGTTTTTCGTTGGCAATTGCTACAATTGCTTTTGGACAGGGAAGCTATTCTGCTACTTACGCACCAGTTTACGACAACCATTCCGGACTTCTGAATTCTACTGCAGCCTCTGAAAATATTATTCTTTCGCCAAAGGAAAAGATTGATTTTAAGCTCACGAGCTTGATGAACGATCCTGTTCTTAAAAATGCGAATTGGGGTTTTGTAGTGTACGATCCGAAAACAAAAAAGATCATCAGCTCCTATAACGAGAATACACCTTTGATTCCTGCTTCAACCACTAAACTTCTTACCACGGAAACCGCTTTGAATCTCCTTGGTGAAAAGTATAAATGGGTAACTCAGCTTGAATATTCAGGTAATATTGATGAAAACGGAGTTTTGAATGGGAATCTTTATATTGTCGGAAGCGGAGATCCTTCCATCGGATCAGGAAAAGCCGGAGCTGCAACTTACAGAACACTGATTTCTGATTTTATTGCAGCAATGAAAAATGAAGGAATCAAAAAGGTGACCGGAGACCTGGTGATTCAAACGGCAGTTTTCAAAGAAAACAGGATGGATTTTCTTCCTGAAAATATTGTCTGGATGGAACACGGCAATTATTATCTTCCGGTAGGAAGCACAGCCGACATTGATCCTAAAAAAGAAAAACTTGTAGTAAAGCAAGCCAATCCTTTTTCTGAAAATAAAAGATATTTCTACATGTCTCCTTATACAAGCAAAATTGTATATGCAGATGAATTTAGCGGAAATACTGTTTCTACAAAACTTCCTGATGCACCTGCTTATTTGGCAAACAATCTTCGGGCAACAATGCTGAAAAGCGGCGTAGGAATTACAGGAAAAGTAGTCACAAAAATGATCGACTTGGAGCCGGGAAGCAGAAAAATCATTACTTCTTATAAATCTCCGGCGTTGGACGAAATTGTGAATTATACCAACAAACACAGCGATAATGTCTTAGCAGAAGCAACTTTGAGAATGGTGGGATTTCAGAAAAAAGGAGACCAAACACTGGAATCAGGAAAAAGTACTGTTGTGCAGCATTTGGAAAGCATAGGTTTTGACACAACGGGACTTAATTTTATGGATGGAAGCGGGCTTTCCCGAAGCCATACTGTAACTCCGATTTCGCAGGTTAAATTTCTTTCTTCTCTGATGGATAAAAAATATTACCAGTCGTTTTATAATTCGCTGCCAATTGGAGGGCAGGACGGAACACTTAAAAGGATGTTTCTCGGAAGCGGTTATGGTTTGGTAAACGCAAAAACCGGAACTCTGAATAAAGTGAAAACATTGGCTGGTTACATTAAAACTTCTACCGGAAAGACTTTAGCTTTTTCATTAATGGTGAACAATTATGCAGGATCTGTAGATCAGGTAAAATCAAGAATGGAACAGATTATCGAACCAGTTTTGAGTTATTAATCATTTGATTTTTAAATAATTAAAACCTTCCGGAGTATACGGAAGGTTTTTTTATTATCTTTATCTTAAAATATTTTTCAAAGATGCAGAAACTTTATTCTCTACTGATCTGTTTTTTATGGCTATCTATTTTTTCTCAGTATAATGGTGAAGCAGAAATGAAAAACTTTATCAATTCTGAAGCAGAAAGATATTCTAAAATGGTGGATTATAATATTAATCCCAATACTCTGAACTACGATCTGCGTTATCAAAGACTGGAACTGGAAATTGATCCAAATCAGGTTTTTGTGTCAGGAAAAGTGGTTTCATACTTCATTCCGAATCAGGAAATTTCGAGCATTTACTTTGATCTTACCCATACACTTACTGTTTCAGAAGTGAAATATCATGACATAAATCTCGCTTTTTCTCAACTTTCCACGAAAGAAATAAAAATAGATTTTCCATCAAATCTTTCTCCGAATGTGCAGGATTCTTTATCTGTCAGCTATTCTGGAGTTCCAACTACGGGTAATCGAGGTCTTTATTTTCAGACTCATGCAAATGGCCCGGTTGCCTTTACAGTTGCAGAACCTTATGGTCCGCAAGAATGGTTTCCCACTAAACAAAGCCTGAATGACAAGATTGAAAGAGTTGATTTAAAAATTACCACACCTTCTCAATACAGCACCGCCGGAAACGGAAAACTGATTTCAGAAACCGCTTTGCCCAACAACAAAATTCAGACTTTCTGGAGAACCGATTATCCAATTCCTGCATATTTAATTGCCATCGGAGTTACCAATTATGTGAAATTTAATGATACAATGGGAAATCCGCCTTTCCCTTTTGTAAATTATCTTTTTCCTGCAACAGCAGCAAATAACGGAGTATTAAATAATATTGAATGGACTAAAACAGTAATGAATACTTTTGAAGAATATTTTGGGCTTTATCCGTACCGCAACGAAAAATATGGGCATATGGAATTTTCTTTTGTCGGTGCAGGAATGGAACATGCAACCATGTCTTCTATGGGATGGTGGACGCAGGATATTATTGCCCATGAACTTGCACATCAATGGTTTGGTGACAAAATTACATGCGGCGCTTGGAATGACATTTGGCTGAATGAAGGCTTTGCTGTTTTCAGCGTGCATTTGTCGAGAGAAAAACTATACAATACTCATGAAGAATTCATGAATTATTTGGCAGATCAGAAAAATATTATTACCAATCTTCCGGATGGTTCGGTATATGTTCCGGATGATGGTCTGGCCAGCGAATCCAGGATTTTTGACGGGAGATTAACCTATGCAAAAGGCGGATACGCTTTGAGAATGCTAAAATGGATTTTGGGTGATGATCTTTTTTATCAGGCAATCCGAGAGTACAATTCCCGTCCTGATCTTGCATACAATTATGCTAAAACTTCAGATTTGCAATCGTCCATTCAGCTTTCAACAGGGAAAGATCTGACCTATTTTTTTAATGATTGGATTTACGGACAAGGTTATCCAACCTATACGATTAAATGGAAACAAATGAATAACAAGTTGATATTCAATGTAAATCAGGCGCAGAGTCACAATTCTGTCAGTTTTTTTGAAATGCCTTTGCCTTTTAAAGTAAACGGAACAAACGGGGAAGTCGCTTATTTTAAATTGGATAATACGAGCAACAATCAGAATTTTGAAGAGAATATAAATTTTATCGTCTCATCTGTGGAATTCAATTATGAATATCAGATTCTTGAAAGAAATTCTACCGTGGCTTTAGATCCTGCTCTTTCAGTAGAAAATAGTATAAGTCAGGGCATTAGAATTTATCCAAACCCGGTTAAAGATATTCTGAATATTGAAGGATTACAATCAAAACAACCTTACGAAATTATAAATATTGAAGGCAAACTGCTGAAAAAAGGAATTGCACAAAGCTCTATAAATATTTTCGGATTACCAAAAGGAGTGTATTTATTAAAACTTCAGGGCAGAAATATAAAATTTATAAAAGAATAAACCTGTTTCAAACATTTTTTGGAAAAAATTAAGAATCTTCAGCCTTCTTCAAGAGGGCTTTTTTTATTAAATTAGCCAAAATCAAAATCTAAGTAAAAATGATTTCTCAAAAATTTCTTGAAAATATTCAGAACGAGTTGCAAAACATTGATAATGAAGGTCTTTATAAGCGTGAAAGAATCATTACTTCATCGCAATCAGCAGAAATAACAGTCAACGGAAAAACGCTTTTAAATTTTTGTGCTAACAATTATCTGGGCTTATCCAATAATCCGGAAGTTATGAAAGCTTCTCAGAATATGATCGCTTCTCATGGCTACGGAATGTCTTCCGTACGTTTCATTTGCGGAACTCAGGATATTCATAAAGAACTTGAAGAAAAGATTTCCAATTTTTTAGGAATGGAAGATACAATTCTTTACGCAGCATGTTTCGACGCAAATGGAGGTATTTTTGAACCCTTATTTTCTGAACAAGACGCGATTATTTCGGATGAGCTGAATCATGCTTCAATCATTGACGGTGTCCGTCTTTGTAAAGCCGCACGCTATCGTTACAAGAATAACAATATGGAAGATCTGGAAGTACAGTTAAAAGCTGCTTCCGAAAAAAA
>DAMDNI010000056.1:0-6637 GCA_032083825.1 Bergeyella sp.
CCGCATTCTCACAATTTTCTTACACAGGACGGAAAAACCCCAAAAGAAATATCTGCTATTGCCAGAAGCCAGGTAGAAGAATATGCGACGGTTCAATTCCTTGAAGGATTTGCCGTAAAGGGCGTAAAAACTGAAACCGGATTTGAAATTACCACCGAAAAAAATGAAATTTTGGAAGCCCGAAAACTCATTTTCGCAACCGGTATCATTGATGAAGTTCCTGATATAAAAGGATTCCGGGAATGCTGGGGAATTTCGCTCATTCATTGCCCGTATTGTCACGGCTATGAGTTCCGAAACCTCAAAACCGGGATTATAGCAAACGGGGAACGTGCTGTTCATCTTGCGTCTCTTGTTTATAATTTAACGAAAGATATTACCATCTTCACTCAGGGAAAAGCGATTTTCATTAAAGACCAGATACAAAAATTTGAACAAAATAACATTCAAATCATTGAAACCGGTATTACGGAAATACAACATCAAAATGGTATGATTGAAAATCTCATTTTAGCAGATGGCAAAGAGTTAGGCTTTGATGCTGTTTACGGAGCTTTTTCTTTTAAGCAGCATTCCGAAATCCCGGAAACTTTAGGATGCGAAATGACTCAGCATGGCCATATTGTGGTTGATAATTTTCAGAAAACTACAATCGCCGGAATATTTGCCTGCGGCGACAATTCTTCGGGAATGCGTGCTGTTGCGTCGGCAGTTTACACCGGAAATCTTACAGGCGCAATGGTGAATATGGAATTGGCGAATGAAATTTTTTAAATAAGATACCTTTGAAGCTTATTTTTCATTTAGGATACTGAATTGCTTTATCAATCTCAACAGGGTTGTTATATTTTTTTATTAATCTTCGCTGAATTTCAGTGGAAGACCGCAGGTTTTCTTTGGTAAGTTTGGTTCCGTCATCAAGCAAAATTTCTTCGGTCTGCGACCAATCTACCCTGCCATTTTTTAGATACGCAAAAGGATCTTCATAATGGGCCATCTTATATTTTTTATATTTTTCGTCATCTAAATACAAATTCTTTTTAAACATTCTTTTCAGAAGAGAGACTTCGTTTGTAACAGGATAATTTTCAGATTTTATTAATGTAAAACTGTAGTTATTTTTGTCATCCGACAATTCCACAATAAGTCCTGGCAAGCCATGGAATTTGTGCGGACCTTCTTGAAAAGGAATATCAGCAGCAAACCAGGCAGTCCAGTTTCTACCTCCAAAAATAGTGGTAGCTTTTTGAAGCATATAGTTTTGAAAATTTTTCTTTTCTGGCTGCAACTTCCAAATCTGTACCGGTTCCGAATTCCGCTTTACAATATCCCAGCCTAAAAATTCGTATTCATCATAAACTTTGCTATCCAGAGCATGAACAAAAAAATCATTAAGCCTAGGCGCAGGAAATCCATTTGGAAGATTAAGATTTTTAATAGAATCTGAAATGAAAAAATCTCTTCCGTAATATAAAGTCATATCCGGATTGATATCCAGATGAAAATATTCTTTAGTGATTATATTTTCAGTTGAATCTTTTTTTGTATTTACTTGATAAATGAATCTGTGAGTTTGCGCATTTATCTGTAAAGTCATGAGCAGAAATAAAAAAATGATTGATTTCATAGCTAAATTTTTATAAAGTTACAAATATTTTAGAACTATGCAATACAAATTACTATTTATTACATTTTTGAATATTTTGGAAATGTAAAAAGAAAAACGCACCTTTTTTGGTGCGTTTTACATTCATATTAAGATCTGATTAAAACTTCAGATCTCCGTTTACTTCTCTTACCGCTGCAGCTGCGGTTGCAAATTTTTCTTTTTCGGAATCTGTCAACGGCACGTCAACGATTTTTTCAACCCCGTTTTCCCCGATGATTGCAGGAACACCAAGACAGATATCACTTTGGCCATATTCACCATCTAACATCAATGAACAAGGAATTAATTTTTTCTGATCACACACAATAGACTGTACCAGTACAGAAACTGCTGCACCAGGTGCATACCAAGCTGAAGTTCCCAAAAGTTTAGTTAATGTAGCTCCACCCACTTTTGTTTCTTCGATCACGTAATTTTGTTTTTCTTCGCTCAAAAATTCTGAAACAGGAACACCGTTTCTTGTTGCTTTTGAGATCAAAGGGACCATTCCTGTATCACTGTGAGCAGCAATTACCATTCCGTCAACATCAGAAATAGGGCTTTCTAAAGCTTCAGCTAATCTGTATTTGAAACGTGCAGAATCCAAAGCTCCTCCCATTCCGATGATTTTATGTTTAGGAAGACCTGAAGTTTTGTGAACCAGATAAGCCATTGTATCCATTGGGTTGGAAACCACGATAATGATAACATCAGGAGAATGCTTTACCAGATTTTCGGTAACATCTTTTACAATTCCTGCATTGATGCCGATCAGTTCTTCTCTTGTCATTCCCGGTTTTCTTGGGATTCCGGAAGTGATGACCGCTACTTTTGAACCTGCAGTTTTGGAGTAATCTCCTGTTGTTCCGGTAATTTTGGTATCAAAACCATTCAGAGAAGCAGTCTGCATCAAATCCATCGCCTTACCTTCGGCAAAACCTTCTTTGATATCTACCAATACTACTTCGGAAGCGAAATTTTTCATCGCAATGTATTCAGCACAAGAAGCTCCAACAGCTCCAGCTCCAACTACGGTAACTTTCATAAATATACTTTTAAAATTTTTGTAAAGAAGTTAATTTTTTTCATCCCAAATTTAATGATAATTGAACGGGCTGGCAATTTTTAGGAGGCAATTTTATTAAATATGATAAAAGTTATTTTGCATCGCTGTATTCATAAAGGACTTCTATGCAAAAGGTGGAGAAAATAAAATTATTCGGAATATTTGTATCCATTAAGTGTTTTAAGAAATGTGATGAGATCAAAAATTTCTTCATCAGATAAATTAAGTCTTTTAATCATTCCTGATTTTCCGGAACTTCCCGGCCCCATTCCTGCATCGTACATCATCAGAATATTTCTTAATTCGGAAAACTGGCCGTTGTGCATGTAAGGCGCAGTGATTGAAATCTCACGCAGGGTTGGAGTCTTGAATTTATTTTTATCCTCCGAGTTTTTTGTTACCTCGAATCTTCCGGAATCCGAATCATTTTCACTGAAAAAATCAATTCCGATGTTATGAAATTTGCTGTCAGAAAAATAAGGCGTGTTGTGGCAATTGATGCAGTTGGCTTTTGTACGGAAAAGATGCAGGCCGCGGATTTCCGCATTGGTGAATTCATCTTTTTTGCCCTGAACGAAAATATCAAACCTTGATTTCGGGCTTACCAAAGTCCTTTCGTATGTAGCAATTGCTTTTGTAAACTTTTCTTCCGTAATTTCTTTATTTCCGAAGGCTTTATCAAACAGCTCCTGATACTGAGCATTATTTATTATTTTGTGTAATGCCAGATCCATTTTAAAATTCATTTCAACAGGATTTTCGATAGGATGTTTCACTTGTTCTTCGAGCGAAATGGCTTTGCCATCCCAAAAGAAAGCTTTGGCATATCCTGAGTTCAGGATGGTTAAAGTATTGCGCAAACCTGGCTGGCTATTGTGTCCTAAAGAAAGGCTGCTGATATCTGCAAATCCCTTTTCGGGGCGATGGCAGGTTGCACAGGAAATTTTCCCGGATTCCGAAAGCTGGGGATCAAAAAAAAGAAGTTTTCCCAATTCCGCTTTTTCTTTAGAATAAGGATTGTCCTGAGGAAACTGCATTTCGGGCAAAACGCCTATATCCTGAAATCCTTCTTTTGCTTCATCAAACAAAAAGGGTTTCGGCCAGAGTTCAGGATTTCCGCTTCCGTATAATTGACGAAGCTCTTCAACAGTGTAGCCGTTCTTTTTTACCGTATAACTCAAGAGCAAAAAAGACAGCGAAAGGGCAATCGAAAAACCGAAAAATTTTTGTTTCATTACACTTCGGATTTCTTCACAAATATAAAAAAAGAACAACCTGTATGGAATGTTCTTTTTATCAGACTATTTTTCTTCCTCGAAATACAAACGGTAAAATTTTCCTTTATCATCCTCTCCCGTTTCAATCATTTTACGATCGCCGTGAATGTAAATATGGAAATTTTTATCAAGCTTAATAATTGATTTGAAATGCCTCTGCTGCTTTTTCACAGCAGTTGTATTAATGGGAAAATCTTCGGAAATATTGACCTGAAACTCCTGCTCATAATCTGTTTTGAAATTTGAAAAACTTTCAATTACATTTTGGTCCTGCAAAACTTCACTAACGAAATCATCAAATTTGAATTCTTCTTTTTCTTTAAAAAAATTAATTGATTTGTTCAGAAAATCAGCCTGATCTGCTTTTGAAATTTCAAATTCCTGAGGAAGCTGTTTCGTGATGTAATCTTTATAAACGGATAAAGTTTCCTGCGTATGATAATAATCGTCTTCACGCTGTTTGATTTTAAGAAAATCTTCGAACCAATAATACATATCTCCGTTTTTGTTGTTGTCTACAGCAGAAACTACGAAACCATCTTCTTTGTGATTATTATAAATTAAGGCCGCTTTGTCGATTTTTGAAAGGCCGATCCCATAATCCTTCTCGATCTCGAAAGAAGTATTTTCCGGAAAAATCTTTAGAAAAGGTTCTTTATTTTCGGTTTTAAAAATGCCGATTTTATCAATTTTACCGGCTTCCGTTTCTTCTCCTTCAAAATATACAATGAACAATTCCCCACTCTGAACACGCGGATTTTCTGTGATATCGTACAGATGTTTAGCAATGGTCTCGCTTTCCCAGAGAAATTTATCCCTGTCTTCAAAAATCTCCGAAACTGCACCATAAACCGTATTATTGGCGAGGTAAGAATCGCTGTAAAAATGAAACTGCTCTTCAGATTTAAAAGGTTTCAGAAAAAAATCGGCCAGCAATTCCTTCATATCTTCCTGAAGAATAAGCTCTTCCTGCGAAAGAACCAAAGATTCCTGGTTAATTTTATTTCCGACTTTATGAATGATGATTTTTGAAAACATTTTACAATTGGTTTGGGCTGCAAATATAAGGTTTGAAAAAGTAGATAACAAAAAGTGTTTCCGGAATAAAAATGTTTAAGCTTTTGCATGAGAACCATGATGAAATTTTTATTTTCTGGGGAGAAAAAACCAAAGGTTTTTTCTCCCCAGAAAATAAAAAGAGACAAGTTCGAAACAAAATTCCGGGAATTTAATCCATTTTGGAATTATTCTGCATTCATCATATACTGATATGCTTTATTAGTTCCGGCCAAAACCTCATCGTATTGATTTTCAGAAAACTGAGAATCCAACGTTTCCTTGAAATTTTTCCAGAGCTCTCCTGTTTTGTCTGCGTAACATCCAAAATAACTGAAAGTCATATTTTCAAATTCGGGATTTCGGGAAAGCTGCTTCATAATTACGTTTCCGCCTAAAGTGGAACCTTCCATAACATACATTACACCCAGTGCTTCTGCTTCATTTTTCACTGAAATATCCTGATTTGCATGAGCTTTTTCCATCGCCAGATTTTCAAGATCCTTCTCAAGAAGCTTAAGTTTTCTCCTGGATTCCAGCTGCAGAGATTTTGCGGTTTCTTCTGAGACTGTTTGATATACTTTATCTTCAAAATGTAGGTGAAAAAGATAATTGAGCCAGAGAATTTTTTTGTAATCATCCAAAGTATAGGATTTATCAAAAATTTTCTGAGATTCGAATTTTGCTTCTACAGAATCATGAAATTGTTTTGAATTTTCTTTTAAATATTCGGAAAGTAATTTTGACATAAGATTTAATTTTTTACCGGATTCGGAATAGTTCCAAATATATTATTTTTAAACAATTATTCCTCTCTTAAAACGGATAAAAGGAGATTTTTATTAAAAATGCAAGAGGTTTCGGTTAAGGTTTGTGAAATTTCAGTATGAAAGTCGTACCTTCATCCACTTTGCTTTCAAAATCAACGCTTCCGTCTAGCCTTTTCATAATACGCTGGACAATGGTGAGTCCGACTCCGCTTCCTGAAAATGACTGCGCATTGTCGATTCTTTTAAAAATTTTAAAAACGTTTTCTCTTTCATTTTCCGGAATTCCGATACCGTTGTCTGAAATCCTGTAAACCACACATTCTCCTTCAATACCGCCATCAATTTTAACTTTTGGATTTTCTTTTTGTGAAGAATATTTCACTGCGTTGGTAATGAGATTCTGGAAAACCTGATAAACCAATGTTTTTTCGCCCATCACTTCAGGAATTTCGCCAATGATAATTTCTGCTTCGGAATTGTAAGACAGTTTGGAATCTTCACAAATCTTCTCGATAATATTGCGCGGATTCACCTTATCTAAATGATAATCAGAATGTTTAAGCCGGCTTAACTGAAGTACGTTAGACATCATTTCCGACATATTATCGATCTCGTTGAGAATAGAAGTAAGTTTTTTCTTGGTTTTTTCGTCCTCATTATTCTTGGAAAGCATCTGAACATTCAGCTTGATCACAGTCAAAGGTGTTGCTAAATCGTGGGAAATCGTGTGGGAAAAGCTGTCCAGCTCTTCATTCACTTTACTTAATTCTTTATTAAGATGATATACTTTCTCAAACTGATGCTGCAGAGTTTCAAGAAT
>DAMDNI010000056.1:6647-14923 GCA_032083825.1 Bergeyella sp.
TGATTTCAAGAAGGTCTTTGGATGACCAATACAAGGATTTCCCGCTGATCTCTTCAGAAAATACAGCAAAGGAAGTTCTTGGAGAAACGATCTTTTTCTTTTCATTATAAAATTGGAATGTCCCGATCTCTTTTTGAGGATTTCCCGCCCAGTCAATATGTTCTCGGAATTCTTTCCGGAACCAGATCAGAATATTTCGTTTGTCTTTTCCGATGAATGAGATTACAATTCCGCTGCACAAATCGTTAAGGCTTGCGATTTCTTTTTGATATTTTTTGCAGAAAGCATTATCAGAATACAAAGAGGTTTCAATATTTTCTCTTGCCCAGTCTGCAATATCAAAAATTACGTTTGCTTCCGGAGCTTCTCCTGCAGATTGCACCTCATCATCCGAAACGACAGCAAAACCGTCGGAATGAGAAATTTCCAGAATTTCTTTAGTATTATTGAATAAAGATTCTTTCAGCCCTTCATAAAGAGAAAGCTTCTTCTTAAGCTGTATGGATTTCTGCATCAGATAAACCTCATATTCCATTGTTTTTCTGGATCTATGAGAATAGTATGCGTTTGCTGCCATCATCGTACAAATCTCTGCCTGGATTCTGTTGTGAAGATCGATGTGTTTCGGCTCCGTATTCTGACAGGTTACCAAACCCCACAACTTATTATCCACAATGATAGAAGTACTGAAGCTGGAAGACACCCCAGAATTCTTTATATAGACAGCATGTATCGGAGACATTCCCCTTACATTCGAATAAGTGAGATCAATATCTTTAACATTACTGAAAATACGGACAGGCTCAGAATATACATTGCTGAAAATTCTTTTGTAATTCAAAAGATAAAGCGCTCTTGCCTGTGAAGGGATATCACTTTCCGGATAATACAGATTCATATAAGATTCCATATGTTCCATTTTTTCTTCGGCTATTACTTTCCCGGAACCATCGTTAAGGAACTGGTAAATCATTACTCTTTCATACCCGATAATCTTGAAGATATTCTTGACAAGCTCACCCCATATTTCCTCCTCAGATTTGGCTGACTGAATATCTTCAATGCTTTTAAATAGGATATTTCTCGGAGCCTGCTGTTCTACATATTTTTCAAGTTCAATATAAATGTACCCTTGATATTTGTAAATGGTTAAATGATAATCAACATCATGAATGGTGATTTTATCCAGGTTTTTATTGGCTTCTTTTTGCTTAAGTCCAAGATTGTAATAAATGGACGACTCTATGATTTTATAGAAAATATCCGAATAATGTTCAAATTTTCTGCCCAAAAGATTCTCATCAACCTCAAATAACTGGGGAATATTTTCGCTGTAAAACTGTATCGTTTTATCTTTCTCGTCCAATCCTATGAGGTAGCCGTAGCTTTGGATATGAGCAGGGATGTGAATCGGCTCCTCATGGCAGTCCTGAAAATTCATATACATATTATGAGTAGCAAATGTAATTATATTTTTGAATTAAAATAATAAAATCACAAATACTAACCACAAAAATCTAAAACAGATTTAAAAATATTTAAATATAATTCAATAGAAATGCAATAAATATTAATTTTTTTTACAATTATTAAACATTAAATTAAATATTTATTATTTGTTATTTTCCCAATTATCAGTACTGGTAATATCAATTTAGATTGCCATGGAACAACTTCAAAAAAAACGATGACTTGCATAAAAGCATATTGTACATGTCGTTTTTTTACTATTTTTTTCAAATCAATTGGATTTTTTTTGCAAAATATTGGAATATAAGACTATGACTTAATTTTTTCTTGTAAAACTCAATTTTAGAAGAATATTATTGAATTTATATTCCTTTATATAGGATATAATAAAATGCTTAAATCCCGAAAGATCCTTATATATCTTGTTTTTAAAAGCCCATATAAGTAATATAAAATTTATCTTTTCTGATTTATGTAAAAAATCGGGAGCTTTTGCTGCGATCCTGTATTTTCTGCTCTTTTTCTCCAATTATGCTTTTGCCCATACTGTTCCGGATAGTTTAAATATCCGGCAGGATTCAGTGTATTCCTCTGGAACTATCTATATAGTTGAAGGTACTGTAACTACTTTCAACAAGATAAAGGGAGTTCATATTGTAAATATCAAACCTTCAACTGAAAAGGACGTCAATTCTCTAGCAAAGACATCCGAGCCAAAGAAAATTACAGAAAACTCCAAAAAAAAGAAGCACAATGCGCTTCGGAAATTCAAACAGCTAAAACAATTCAAATACACAAAAACAGATCAGCAATTTGAAGTTCTCAAGCTAAGGCATGCAGCCGCATCTGTTAAAGATCCTAATAATTTCATTTCAACTTTTCCGGGATATAATCTTTGGAAAATTCATTATTCCACACAAGAGGGGATTTGTACTTATCAAAACCCGGAAATATCCCCAAAATATGAATTTCATATTTTTTCTAGACCTCCTCCGCAGAAGAATCTACTTTAAGAGGTAAAAACATTTCGGAATTGATTTTCCTGTTTTTGCCTTCATTTTTTTAGCATTTCTCAGGTGTTTTATGCATTTGAGGCTTGCCTTTATATTCATTTTTATTCATTCAAAATTTGCTTATGAAAAAAATATTATTTTTCTGCGCATCCCTCATTCCGTTTATATTACAGGCACAAACGCCCGTTACAAACAAGATTTATCTCCACAACGGAAACAATGGCTATACGTATGATATAACATCGCTCAACGGAAGTCTTCCGGGGTCTGCCTTTTCTCCGTCGAACAACGGCTGGGGAAATCTGGCTGTTGCGAGAACAAGCACATTAAATTCAACATTGATATATACCCATTCCCAAACTGCCAATAATGCGACATTATACCACAATAATGCGAGTACGGGGAGTACAATTTCTGCCGTGGGAGGCTTATCTGCAAACCCTTCAAACGGAAATGTGTACGGAGTAACGTCTGCCAAAAGGCTGCAAAGGGTTTATCCTTCGGTAAATTTATCTCCGGTAATTTCCGGTGATTCGTTTTTTAATAACAATAATACAAATATTTCCGGCGATTCTTTTTTTGATAATTCAGGAAACATCTATGTAGTTGCCATTAATGGAACAACCAAGAGGTTATATAGAATTAATATTCCTCTTATAGACGGAACAACACCATCTGCCACTTTTGTAATCCAGCTCAGCGGTACGTTGCCCGATAATTTTCAGGGAATGGCTATATATAACAATAAGCTGTACGTAGCAGAAGGAAGAATTGCTTCCAATATTTCGGGTACGAGATTTTATTATGCAGATATTTTTGAAATCAATATTGTAACAGGTGGGGGAACTAAAATTTCTCAATACACTTTGCAAACCGCGGGTTTTTTTGACGCTATTTTCAACGGGCTGACTGCCGGAAATATTGATATGGCAAGCGACCAGGTATATACACCGCCTTCTGCCTCATTGCCAGATTGTAGTAAACTGTACGGAAGTTATTATTTTCCGGGAGTTGCGGGTCTTGGTGCTGCAAGTATTATACAGTCTATTGATCCTGATAACTTATCAGCAGGATTAAGTCTTCCAGATGCGGCACAGCTTCCTGGGCTTAACCTTATCAATCTTGCCATTGGCTCAACACCAACTACAAGCAACACGCGCTATGTGCTTACTCAGCAAACCAATAATTCGCCAGTGTATGTAAGTAATGATCTGGGAACTTTTGCAACAGTTTCTCCCAACTGGAGCAATTCCGGGCAAGGTTTGGGAACTACAATAGATCCTTCTACAGGAAGAGTTTACGGTATCAACGGAAAGATTGTTTCTTACTGGATTGCAGGGACAGCATCTACACCAAGAACAATCACAGCAGCAGCAGGCGAAACAAACTGGGGCGGTGCAACTATTTCTGATGATATTGTTGCCGACAATGCAGGGAATCTGTATGTAATAGGTTCTAATAATACCAACTCTTGGTTATTCAGAATCAGTAATCCGGGAACAACTACTCCTACTGCGAAAACAGTTTTGCAGCTTAGCGGTTCCGTGCCTGCAAATTTAGCAAGCAATAAAGCCCAGGGATTGGCATATTTAGGCGATTATTTCTATATCTCAAGAATTAATGGCTCCAATACAGATGTCTGGAGATTAGACGGGATTACCGGAGTCGTAGCTTCTGTAGGTTCCATTACCGGTCGTGCATATAATGATTTAGCATCTTGTGGTGCAGTAAGCAGGGTTGCCGGCTCTTTTGATTTTAATTGTGGTGGTGCAGAAGCAGGTGTACAAGGCACAGTGCTTGTCGCCAACGGAACAGCACAACAAACCCTCCTTAGAATTCCTGTTCAAAATGCGGTAACAGGTTTCGTACAAATCAATGTAGACAATTCACAGGGATTTTCTACTTCGCCATCTCCGTATCAGATTTTTATAAATCAGGGAGTTTCTTATATTGATATTCCGATTACTTACACTTCTGCATCAAATGATCAGGGAGGAAACAAAGCAATTGCCGTAACTTCTCCACAAGGTAACGGATCTTGCATCATTAATGCCTATGTAGAAAAAGACAGCGACGGAGACGGAGTTATCGATGCCATAGATTTGGATGATGATAATGACGGCATCCTCGACTGTGATGAAAAAAGATTGACCGGTGTAGCATTAAGTGATATTTTTTCTCTAAAAAGTAATGCTACAAGTTTATCTGCAAACGAAGTACAGCTTACTGCAGAATCTCAAAACCAGCAAGGACAGATGTGGTCTGTAAACAAAATTAATTTTGCAGAAAGCTTTGTTCTGAAATTTCAGGCTTACCTGGGAAATGATGATGGTGCAGATGGTATTGCAGCGGTATTTCATAATGATCCTGCGGGACAAAATGCTACAGGAGTAAACGGAATCGGATTAGGTGCCGCAACAATTAAGAACGGTATTGTATTGGAGCTGGATACTTTTAATAACAACCCTGATGGCTCAAATCCAGGAGCACGCTCCAAAGATATTACCAATAATCACGGTATGATATGGGATTCTGACTGGAACTTCAGTGGTGCTGTACCAAGTGTAGCTGTTACCAACCTTTCAGATCCTGTAGATCTTGGCAATCTGGAGGACGACCAATATCATGATGTAGTGATCTATTGGAACCCTTTCTCCAGAACTTTAGCTTATTATGTAGACGAAAAGCTTGCGGGAAGCTATACGCACAGTGGCTCACTGAATGATTTCTGCCAGACTTACTTTGCTATTCCGGCATCTCAGGCGAATAAACTCGTTACTTACGGATATACAGCCTCTACAGGTTTATATACCAATTCTCAGAGAATCCGTTTTAATGATTTATGTAATGATTTTCCTCAATTTATTGATACCGATGGAGACGGAGTTGCAGATCAGTACGATTTAGATTCTGATGCAGATGGATGTCCCGATGCATTGGAAGGAACAGACAGAGTATATCAATACCAGAACAACAGCAGCTTTTACAGCAATGGGGTTATTTTAGGTGGAGTAAATGCCAACGGAGTTCCATTATTGGTAAACCCGGGATCAACACCTACTGTAGATGTAAACGGAATAGACGGGCAAGGTCCGGGAACTGCTTACAACGCACAAATACAGGGATGTATCGATACCGATGGAGACGGATATCCTAATAATTTCGATCTTGACGATGATAATGATGGAATTTTAGATACAGATGAAGTTTGTTATACAAGGGAATTGCTAAGCAGAAACGTATTTCCGCAAAGTGATACCGCTGCATCATTCCTTACAGGGTGGGCTACCTCTGCAACAAATGGAGGAGATTTGTATTTCCGAAGCGGCTATGGTTTAGAATTCCGTAAAGATGGTTCTTCTACTGCTACAATTTCTCAAAACATATCAGGTGTACAATCCGGAAACAAAATTAATCTTAATGATGTCTATTGGGTAAGAGGAACAAACAACAGTTCCAATAATTGGGTACGTATGTCTGTTTTGTATAATGGAACAGAATATTTAAGAATCCAGACCAGTGGAGGAAATAATAATAATGTAATAATTACTTCGCCAGGAGGAGCTACATGGACTGTTAACGGAGCATCAAGCGGAACATTGCCAACCACAGGTTCTAATACCACATCCGGAAAATCAAATGTTGTCATTACGCTTCCGGCGGGAGTTCCGGCTAATGGAGCTTTTAGTATTTCTTTCTCTACAGGAGGTAATGTCTCATCAAGAGATATAGGTTTAGCATCTGTGAATATCCCAAACATCTGTAATTTTACATGGAGCAATGATGTAGATAATGACAATATACCAAATGATTTGGATAATGATTCTGACGGAGACGGATGTCCGGATTCTGTGGAAGGTACAGATAATGTAACTCCTTCTATTATAAACGGAATCGGGCAGATTGTTCCAGCTACAGATGTAGATGCCAACGGTATTCCAAAAGCTGTGCAAAATGGTGGCTCGGCTAATGTTGACGGAAACAATGTGAGCCAAAATCCGGGATCATCTTATGATAGTGCAACTTACTTATGTTATGTATATGCTGCGAATGACATTCATCAGATTCCGGCAGGCGTTACTGATACAGGAAATGTGATTACTAATGATACTTCCGCAGATGGAACCGTAATTCATGTAAAATCGGCAACCTATACAAACGCTTCTGGAGCAAGTACTAATTTATCATTAGGAACACCTACTGCAATATACAACAACGGAGTATTGGCAGGAACCATTACGTTGAATGCCAATGGAACTTACACATTTGTACCAAGTTCAGGATATTCGGGAACTGTTCCGGTAAATTATATTGCCGAAAATGCAAACGGAAGAACAGATCCTGCAAACCTTTCTATAAAAGTATTACCTAAAACTACGGTCCTCAATGACCAACCTGTTGCACAGAACGATACTGCGGTTACGGAAATCGGTACAACCGTTACTTCAAACGCTTTAGTAAATGACTCCTATATTGATGGAACAGATCTTACAATCACAGCGGCTTCTCAGGGAGCAACGCCGATTGTTTTAGGCTCTGCAGTACAGGTTGCGGGAATAGATGTAAATGGGAATGCTGTTTCTAATGCAGGAAGCATCACGATTAATCCAACTACAGGACAATACACTTATATTCCTGCAGCAGGTTTCGTAGGAACCGTAAATCCGATCAGCTATACCATAAGCGATTCAAATGGTCTTACCGATACTGCCAACATAGCAATTACGGTAATTACCAATATCGGAAACTCAACATTTGCAAATGATGATGCTAAAGCAGCACCTAAAGGAACAGCTCAGCTTTCAGGAAATGTAAAAACCAATGATACAGATCCTGAAGCAAATACGACAACTGTAACTTCGGCTACCGTAAATGGCAGTACGCTATCTATTGGCACACAAACTAATCTTGCAGGGATCGGCTCACTGACTCTGAATACTGACGGAACCTATACTTTCATTCCGGATGCTAGTTATGTTGGAACGACTACTGTAGTATACACGATTTGTGATAACGGTTCTCCTGTGGCGTGCAGCAAGGCTACATTATATCTTACTTTATTAGAAAAAGATGACGTTTGCTATAACAGTGCCAATACAGCAACAGCCGGAGTAAACACTCTTAACGGAATTACTCTTCTGCAGAGAGCAGCTTCAGGATCAGGCGAATGGCCGGGAATCAGAAAATCTGCACATACCGTTTTGGAATCTAATACCAAAGGCTTTGTGATTACAAGAATGACATCAGATCCGGCTCAGACTTCTGCAGCTAATTATCTTTCAAACGATGCTCAGTCAAAAATTACAAATCCTCAGGAAGGAATGATTGTTTTTGATGAATATTCAAAATGTCTGAAGATATACAGTGACGGTTCGTGGAAGTGTTTCTCAACGGCATCTTGTCCTTAATCTTAAATATATTAATAATGAAAAAGTTAATTATAGTTACACTAGTCCTGTTTTCATTTAGTGCATCTTCTCAGATAATCATAGGAGATGCTGCAGGAACAGCAGGCAACAAAACTTCTGTTTTGCTGGAGTTTGCCTTGGGAAACAAAGGAATTATTCTGCCTTATGTGAAAAGCTTGCCAGCTTCGCCATCCGGTGGAACCCTTCTGCTGGATGCAAGCACACCCACTGCTGCCAGAGTTAAATATTACAACGGAACAGCATGGATAGACCTGAGCGGACAAAATGCAGATGTAACTTCTGCATTGGCAAATCAGCCTACAATTGCCGAAAACAGTACTTCAAAAGCCATAATCGGAGCAGCTTCATCTTCCGCAGATGGCGT
>DAMDNI010000056.1:14933-15322 GCA_032083825.1 Bergeyella sp.
TCTTCCTACGGTTTCAGATGTTAACAATATTCCAAGCCCTTCACCGGGGATGATGGTATATGTAAACAAAACCGGAGCAAAAAGACTGGCTCTTTTCAACGGTTCTACCTGGGCTTTCTGGGCACCATAGTTTTTTTTGTTCAATTTTTTTTAAGCCCCGGATTGTGAACAATCCGGGGCTTTTTTGTTTTTGTATTTCTAAAGTTAATATCTGTAATTAATTTTCTAGAAAAACCACCGTAAACATTACATTTACAGGTTTTTTTATTAATTGATTTTTAAGATACATTCATTTATATTAATTATAGGTAATTTTGTTGCACATAAAATAATACAAAAAGCGAGATATTCCTATCCCGCTTTCTACAATTTTAGCTTTCAGTCCATTT
>DAMDNI010000057.1:0-3031 GCA_032083825.1 Bergeyella sp.
ATATAATTATTTTTGTCTTTTTATATTGATATTCAGGTAGTTAAATTTTATTTTAATCTTGTATATTGAATGTATAGGGCGGTTTAGGAACATCTCTTTTAATGTTTGATTAATTTTATGAGGCTGGATCATAAACATCCAAATCGGCTCAATAAAGAGTTCGGGATGCTTCCAATAATTCAATAATAAAGTCAAACAATTTGTTTAAATATTAACCCTTTTTTTATGTTCTGTATTTTTAATTTTAAAAGAAAAGCGGCGCTTTTGGTTGCTGCATTTCTGTCAATATTTTCCCTGCAGATTTCTGGTCAGATTACATCAGTTGGCAGCGGAAGCTATACAAACACTTTTCCCGGAACAGATTCTGCGGGAAGAAACTCTTTCCCTCCCGGATCACCTCTGGTAAGCGGAAATGCCGCAGGAAAAGCGGTGCCAACAAACGACTGGTGGTCTAAAAAACTGATAGAAAACCATGTCAATAATTTGTTCAATTATCCATTAGCATTGCGAACTGTTAATCAAGGACTTGTGGTAAGTTATATTGTTCCTACCTCTACCGCAAACGGAAGCAGTGAACCGATGGATACCTTTTTACCTATTACTGTAGGTGTCTCTGGTTTAGATGCTGCAAAAGCGACCGTATCCGACTATTCTGACTGGACAGTTACCATGAACTGGAGCAGCGGCTCCAACAAATTTGAGGCTACTGCGGGAATAGCAATGCCTTTTATTTATTTTACTAAAAATGCAACCGATGTTGCCGAAGTAAAGGTAACGGAAGGCACAGTAACAATAAACAATGAGATGCTCGTTATTACTGATGCTCATCAAGGATCGGACTTTGCTGTATATGCACCATCCGGAAGTGTCTGGGTAAAAAATGACAACACCTACACTTCAACCTTGAATGGGAAAAATTACTGGTCTATCGCTTATATTCCTCCATCTGCAGCCAGCGTAAGTGCAGCAGCGAATGAATATAAAAAATACGCATATGTATTTCCAGCCAACACAACCACTTCATGGAACTATGATGAGAGCACTTCCAAGCTTACCACAACATTTACGGTAACACCCGATGTTAAGGAAGGTACAGGGACTAATGTTTTGCAAGGCCTTCTTCCGCACCAGTGGTCACATCTTGCATCAAGTTCTTCTCAGCCCAATGGCTATAAATACAGCTCTATAAGAGGCGATATCAAAACGCTTGACGGCAATTCTTTCGTTGTTGAAAATAGTTTTAAAGGTATATTGTCAACTTTGCCTTATGTTGATAATTACAGTACTGGTTTTGATCCGGCTCTTTTGAAAAACAAGATCAGCCAAATTGAAAACGACGCCTTGGATCCATGGACAGATTCTTACAACGAAGGACAGGTAATGAACCGCCTGATCCAGACTGCCAGAATAGCAGAAGAAATGGGAGATACCGAAGCCAGAAACAAAATAGTCGCAACGATAAAAGAGCGTCTGGAAGACTGGCTGAAAGCAGAATCCGGAGAAGTTGCCTTTATATTTTATTATAACAGTACATGGTCCACTTTACTGGGATATCCCGCCGGTCACGGTCAGGACAGTAATATCAACGACCACCATTTCCATTGGGGATATTTTATTCACGCCGCTGCTTTTATGGAACAGTTTGAACCGGGATGGGCAAACCAATGGGGCGGCATGATCAATCTGTTGATACGGGATGCCGCTTCAACAGATAGAAATGACCCGCAATTCCCGTATCTGAGAAACTTCAGTCCATTTGCCGGGCACAGCTGGGCCAATGGCTTTGCTACATTTCCTTTTGGAAACGATCAGGAATCAACATCCGAAAGTATGCAGTTTGCCTCATCTCTCATCCATTGGGGAACAATTACCAACAACAATGCGATAAGAGACCTTGGAATTTATATTTATACAACGGAACAGACTGCAACAGAAGAATATTGGTTTGACATCAATAAACGTAATTTTAAATCCGGATATGGTTACAGCCTGGCCTCAAGAATTTGGGGAAATGGTTATGACAACCAAACCTTCTGGACCGGAGATATTGCTGCTGCTTATGGGATAGAAATGTACCCTATTCACGGAGGATCACTGTATCTAGGACATCATCCGGAATATGTCCAGTCTCTGTGGAACGAAATTACAACCAAAACAGGAATTCTAAGCAATCAGGCCAATGACAACTTATGGCATGATGTCTATTGGCAGTATTTATCTTTTATCGATCCTCAGGCAGCGATAAATCTATACAATTCTTATCCTCAGAGAAACCTGAAATTCGGGATCTCGGATGCACAGACCTACCACTGGCTTCACTCCATGAATGTTCTAGGAAAAGTGAACACCAACATTACCGCGAACTATCCAATAGCTGCTTCATTTGTGAAAGACGGAATCACAACCTATGTAGCCCATAATTATGGCAGCAGTCCTATTACAGTGACTTTTTCCGATGGCTACAACCTGAATGTTCCGGCGCATAAACTGGTAACAAGCAGAGATGTAAATGTAAGCGGTGTGTTATCATCCAATTTTTATCAGGCCTTCCCTAATGGAAGCGTAAATCTTACCGCAACTGTTACCGGAACCGGAGTTACCAAGGTAGAGTTTTTTGACGGAGAAAACCGTATCGGAGAAGACACTACCGCTCCTTATGAAATTACTGCAGGAAATTTAACATTGGGTATCCATAACATGTATGCAAAAGTGTTTGCAGATGACAAATTCAATGTAACCAATATTATTTCCATACAAGTTGGGGAGCAATTGCCATATTCAGGAACTCCATTCCAAATTCCAGGGGTAATAGAAGCAGGTAACTACGATAAATTTGAAGGCGGAAGAGGTCAGGATATCTCATATTTTGATACTACACAAAACAATCAGGGAGATTACAGGATGGATGAGTATGTAGATGCATCATCAAACACTCAGGAAGGACCAACATTAGGATGGATCACGGCAGGAGAATGGGTAGAATATACCATTAATGTGGCAACCACAGGTCTTTATGATGCAAGTGTAAGAT
>DAMDNI010000057.1:3041-6749 GCA_032083825.1 Bergeyella sp.
GGAAATACTGCCGGCGGTGGGCCTTTCCATTTTGAAATAGACGGAACAGCAGTAGGCACAGATACAAGTATGCCTTACACCGGAGATTGGAGTACTTGGAAAGACAAAGCCGTAACAGGAATCCCTTTGACCCAGGGAAAACATATATTGCGTTTAGCCGTAACAAACGGAGAATTCAATCTGGGCAGATTGACATTTAATTATCAGGGACCACTAAGTTATGTTCCTCCGGTCGCAAATGCTGGTAATGATGTTACCGTTATCTTGCCTGCCACAACAGCCACTTTGAATGGAACCTTGAGCTACCATCCAAACGGCACTCCGATAACCTATCTTTGGGAACAGATCTTGGGACCTTCAAATATTGTTTTTGATAATGCCCAGTCAGCATCTCCAAATATTTCCAATCTGAAAGAAGGAATTTATAAATGTAAATTAACCGTTAGCGACGGTACCTACAGTGCTAATGATGAAGTGCTTGTTATTGTCTCTTTAACAGGAAATTTAAATCCATATGTTTCTATTACTGCTCCTGCAAATGGCGATGCCTTTACAACAGGACAGGAAATTACCATCACTGCTTCGGCAAGCGATATAGACGGCACAGTATCATTAGTAGAATTTTATGCAGGAGCATCCAAAATCGGAGAGAAAAGCACTTTGCCATACACGCTGAAATGGACTCCGCAAAATGCAGGAAATTATGACATCACTGCTGTTGCAACAGACAACGGTAATGCTAAGACAACATCACAACCCGTTTCTGTTTCAGTTTCGCAAGTTCTGTCTTGTTCAGAAACCTCTGATGTTGCACAGCAAGGAAGCTTTTCCGTTGGATACAAAGCTAAATTTGAAACGGTAGGAACAAATGTCATCGTTACCTTTGAATTGCTGGATACCGATAAAGTAGGTGTAGTCGCTTATTTGTGGAAACAGTCTCCATTTACGGAAACTGCCATGGATAATGTTTCCGGGCTGACTTTCTCGAAAACGCTTACAAATCAAACTGTTGGCTCAACTATAACGTATGCGGTTAAGTTTGCTTTTGCAGGCGGGCTTGCTGTGACCAAGTATATTGATTATACAGTAGGTAATAATTGCTCTTTGGGAACGATTGAAAATGAATTGAATAGCTCATCAGTCATTCTTTATCCAAATCCGGCGACTCATACTGTCAATATCGCCAGCGCTTCACCGATAACTAAAATTGAGTTGTATTCATTATTGGGCAACAGAATACTGGAAACAAAGAAAAGCAACATCTATGTTGAAAATCTTCCGAGTGGAGTATATTTGGTAAAAGTATATTCAGAAAAACAAGTGGTTACCAAAAAATTAATTGTAAAGTAATCACTGAACCATATTAAACAAGAGAATAAGGCCGATGCAAATCGGTCTTATTTTTTTTATAAAGAAAATTTTTTAAACAAATAAAACCTCAAATGAGCTGAGATTTCCTGTTCTTTTGTAAGTTAAATACCCATTATGTGCTTCCATAATGCTTTTGGCGAGCGTAAGACCAATTCCGGAACCTTGGGGTTTTGTAGTAAAAAAAGGAAGGAAAATTTTATCGGTAATTGTAGAATCCACACCTTCGCCATTGTCAGAAATCAGTACAGAAACTCTTTTGTTAAATTCTATTATTTCGATATTAATCTCCTTTTCATCAGATAATGAAGATTTTAAAGCCTGAACCGCATTGGTCAGAAGATTGATGAGAACCCTTTCAATCATTTTTTGATCGGCAAAAACGGATGTATTTTTGAGATTAGTAAAAATCTCAATTTTGTTTTGGTGAAACTGAGGCTGTAAAAGGTTCAGTACATTTCGGACACAATTTTTCAGGTCAAAATATTGTTTTTTAGGCTTCGGAAGTTCTGCAACCTGACGATAACTGTCAATAAAATGAAGCAGCTGCTCTGATTTCGAATTGATGATTTTCAGGCTGTCTTTGATGTCTTTTTGATCTTCTTTGGTCAGATTTTCTTCCTCGGAAAGATATTCGATGTTTTGGATAAGGCTGTTGATTGGTGTCAAAGTATTAAGAAGCTCGTGAGAAATCACTTTCATCAGGTTATTCCAGGCCTGCTTTTCTTTTTTATCAATAATTTTCTGGATAGATTCAAGCGAAATAATGCAATAATCATTTTGGTAAGCCGAAATTCCGGATGTCCGGATGGAAAATGACTGCCGTGAACTTTCTTTAATCGAAATTTCCATAAAATCCTGAGAATCCTGATATTCTGTGTTTTCAATCATGCGGTAAAAATCGGGGATTTTTTCTTCATAGAAATTCCATTCATTGTATTTCGGAACTTTCAGGATGTTCATGAAAGCAGGATTGCAATAAAAAACCTTCCAGTTTTCGGAACCTTCTTTCTTGTTCAGAATAACAAAACCGATTTCCAGCTTATTAAGAATGGCATCGTAAAGGTTTTTATAAGAATAAAGCTGGTTATTTTCTTCTTTTGCCTGATAATATAATTTTACAGCGCTGTTTTTCAGGTCGTTGTTGTTTTCGGTTTTAGGGAAAAGGGAAAAATCTTTTTTGTAAACAGAATTGATGATTTTCTCCGTTTCACGGATTTTGGAATGGATTAAAAACCAGCAATACCACAAAGCGATAAGTGCAAATGTAAAAAATAAAACTGCTGAAAAATATTTTCCGTTCCGGAAAGCATCAAAACTTGCAAAGCACATCACAAGACTCAGCAAGCTGTAAATCAACCACAAAAAATTATTGTTCCTTTTCACTAATACATATTATTTTAACCACCCCGTCAAAAATTTTCCAAATTTTTGCCACCCCTCCAAAGGAGGGGAATTTTATTTTTTCTATTTACAATCCGAATTTTTCCATTCTGCGGTACAAGGCTGCTCTAGAAAGTCCCAAAGCTTCTGCTGCAGAAGAGATATTTCCCTGATATTTTTTCAGGGCGTTTTTGATGAGTTTTTCTTCCATTTCTTCCAGGTTCAGCGTAACAGGAACGGTTTCTGAAACCGTGTCATTTATTTTCAAAGATATGGAATTTCCTTCTGCAAGAATGATTTCGCGCTCTACAGAATGTTCGAGTTCACGAATGTTTCCGGGGAAATGATAATTTATTAAATCATCGATATTCAGGATTTTCATTTCGGATTTGCCGTATTTCTTTTCGTATTTGCGAAGGAAAAAATCGGCAAATTCAGAAATATCTTCCTTTCTTTCCCGCAGTGAAGGAAGTTCAGCTTCCACGGTATTGATCCTGAAATAAAGATCTTCCCGGAATTTCCCTTCCGAAACCATCTTGCGCAGATCTGCGTTGGTGGCAAATACAAAACGCACGTCAGGAAAACGTTCTTTTGTTTCTCCCAGTCTAGAAAGTTTTTTGGTCTGGATCAGGGTGAGAAGCTTTTGCTGAAGCGGCAGCGAAAGATTTCCGATTTCGTCCAGGAAGACGGTTCCGCCATCGGCATTTTCAATTTTCCCGGCTTTATCGGTTTTAGCATCGGTAAATGCGCCTTTTGCATGGCCAAATAATTCCGATTCAAAGAGATTTTCTGAAAGTGAGCCCAAGTCAATGTGTACAAAAGGTTCATTTTTCCTTTTGGAGTGTTGGTGAATATATTCTGCCATCACATATTTTCCGGTTCCGTTTTCTCCGAGAAGAAGGACATTGGCGTCGGTTATTGCAACTTTTTTCAGGGTATTCATCACCGAAATCATTT
>DAMDNI010000057.1:6759-15075 GCA_032083825.1 Bergeyella sp.
TTGGATTCGAGCTGATATTGCCCGGAATTTTCCTGAAGATTTTCCCATTGGGAAAGTTTTTTATTTTTCCTCGAAATATCTACAGCAAGATTGACGGAAGCATAGAGTTTTTCATTATTCCATGGTTTTAAAATAAAATCGGAAGCCCCGTTTTTGAGAGCTTCAACTGCCAATTCTACTTCGCCATAAGCAGTCATCAGAATGACGGGAATATTTTTGTTAATTTCGCGGATTTCTGAAAGCCAGTATAAACCTTCTTTTCCATCCTCAAATCCTCTGCGGAAATTCATATCAAGAAGGATTACATCAACTTCGTGCTGTCCTAAAATCTGAATGATTTTATTGGGAGAACTTAAAGTAAGTACCTCTGAAAAGAATTTTTTCAGCCAGACTTTTGCGGAAAAAAGAATGTCTTCGTCATCGTCAACGATTAAAATACCGGCTTCCTTTTTTTTCATATTTAAAAGATGTTTTTATCGGTTGTTTTTTTAGACAGCTGGCGATGGAATATTTTTAATTCTTCTTTTCTTGCAGGATCCAAAAGTTCTGATTTTATTCCTTGGATTGCGCCTTCTAATGCCATTAATTCATGTAAACAAGCACCTTCGTCTATTGTCTTTAATTTTATAAAAGTATTTTCTGCAGTGTTCGATCTTAGTTGTTCAGCGGTTTCTATTTCCACTTCTTTTAATCTCTTTTCTAAAACTTTTCCAATGTTTGGAAGCTGTGTTAAAGATGAATTTTTCATAATTGGATGGGTTGAAGTGTTCGTTTTCGGACAAAAAATGTTCGGAAACGGACAGTTTTAAATAGCTTTGAAATTCAGTTTATTCTCATTATCAATAGGTTACAGAAGTATAAATTTTTGGTATTTGTATTGTGTAATATATTGTGAATCAAATTAATATGATGGATACGAAGGTAGAAAAAAAACATTCTAAAATCAAGATCATTTTAACAGCAGTTGTTATATTGGCAGTTTTGGGAATTTTTCTGAATTATTTCTTTAACCAAAAGAAGACTTATAATGTAAGCCTTGAGGATATTCAGGTAGAAGAAGTGACCGACGGAAAATTTGAAGATATGCTGATGATTACGGCTCAGACGCAGTCTCTGCATTCTTCACTGGTCAATGTAATGGAAGGAGGAATGGTAAAAGAAATCTATGCTGAAGATGGGCAAATGGTACAAAAAGGCCTTCCGCTGGCAAGAATTTATAATCCGAATACAGAATTCAATTATCTGAATCAGGAGACAGGAATTATGCAGCAAATCAGCCAGATGAGAAATTCTTTGCTTGAGATCAAAAATCAGGAATTCAGCCAGAATAAAGAATTGCTGCAGGCTCAGAACGACTATAATACAGCCCTTCAGACATTTAATCTCCAAAAGCGGTTATTCGATGCAGAAATCGGTAAAAAAACTGAATATGAAACTGCAAAACAAAACCTTGAATATCAAAAAAAGAGAAAACAGCTGACCGAGCAGGGAATTGTAAACGAAAACAGCTCCAGAAAACAGCAGATTGCAGATATCAATAAATCCGTCAACCAAATGCAGAAAAGCCTTGAAGTTCTGAAGAACAACAAAAATAATTTTCTCATTCTGGCTCCCGTTTCCGGAAGATTGTCTTCATTCAGCCTTTCACTTGGGCAAAATCTTACTTCTGGCGAAAGCATCGGGAAAATTGACCTGATGGATGGCTACAAGCTTGCTGCAAAAGTGGATGAATATTACATCAACAAATTACAGCCGGGAATTACGGGAACTTTAGACAACAGCGAAAAATCGTACAATGTGATTATTACTAAAGTTTTACCGGAAGTGAAGGACGGGCAGTTTTCCGTGGAACTTAATTTTGCAGATGATCAAAAACCTCAAAACCTCAAAATAGGAATGACATTCGGTGTGAAGCTGAAACTTTCGGCTGATACCCAAAGCATGATGATTCCGAAAGGAAATTTTTATAAAGACACCAACGGAAAATGGATTTTTGTAGTGAAAGGAAACAAAGCAGAAAGACACAATATCAGTCTCGGACGCGAAAATCCGTTATATTATGAAGTGATTTCCGGGCTGAAAAAAGGTGAAAAAGTAATTGTTTCCGATTACTCCGATTTTAAAAAATACGAAATTTTAGAAATTAAGAAATGACAAAAATGAAAACAATTGTTCTATTTTTGGGATGTTTTGCAGGTGTATGCGGATATTCCCAAAGCCAAAAAAATGAAAATCCGAAATTGGAGTGGAGCATTTCCTTAAAGAAAAACCATATCGTTTTTGAATGTTTCGAAGGATGCAATTATTCTTACCTGAGTTTCGATTCTTACAGGAAGGTTTTTTTAAACGAAAATGCAATGCTGAATCTTCACAATAATAATGAAAAAGCCGAGAATTCAAATTTTATAGTCCAATATTCTAAAACAGGAAATCAGGTAAATCTGCACGGCATCAAAGGTGTAGATTGGAAAAATATAACACTGGATTTTGACAAAACTCAAAAATATACCATCAATCAATCAGGAGAAATAAAACAGGAAAATCTTAATAATTTTTAAATATGATCACAACGAATAATCTTTCCAAAGTATACAAAACAGAAGAAGTACAAACAACAGCGCTCAACAATGTTCAAATTAATATAAAATCAGGCGAATTTGTTGCGATAATGGGACCTTCGGGCTGCGGAAAATCTACCTTATTAAATATTCTCGGTTTGCTGGATAATGCTTCATCCGGCTCATACAAGTTTGAAGAAACCGAAACCGTAAAACTCAACGAAAAAAGGAGATCAGATCTCAGAAAAAGAAACATTGGCTTTATTTTCCAGAATTTTAACCTGATTGATGAATTAACGGTTTATGAAAACATCGAACTTCCTTTAATCTATAACGGAATTCCTTCGTCAGAAAGAAAAAAAAGGGTAGAAGAGATCATGGAGAAAATCAACATCTCTCATAGAGCAAAACATTATCCACAGCAGCTTTCCGGAGGTCAACAGCAAAGAGCAGCAGTTGCAAGAGCGTTGGTAACAAGACCAAAATTAATTCTTGCCGATGAGCCAACAGGAAATCTTGACAGCTCCAACGGAAACGAAGTCATGAATCTTCTTGCAGAACTTCACAGGGAAGGCTCAACAATTGTAATGGTGACGCACTCTTCTTATGATGCAGGTTTTGCTTCAAGGATTGTCAATATGAAAGACGGGGAAATTTTCAGCGAAGAACATTCTTCTCAGAGAAAAGATGTTTTCGAAAAAGCGGATTCTAAAAACTTTGAATAATTATTAATTGTTAATTATCAATTATAATTCATTAACAATTAACCCTTAATAATTTACAATTATAAAATTATGTTACAAAACTGGCTCAAAATTGCCTTCATCAATTATAAAAAGAACTGGCTTTCTACTCTCATCAATTTATTTGGACTGACGATTGGACTGACAGGATTTATGCTCATCCTGATGCACTGGAATGACGAAGAATCTTACGAAAAATGGAATCCGAAGAAAGATGACATATTTGCTTTTCAAACTTACAACAAAGCAGATAATTCTTACGGAAACAACATCTCTTATCCAATGGCGGAACGTGCTGTGAAAGTGATTCCGGAAGTTAAGGATTATGTTTTGTTTAGTGGTTCAGGAATGGGTTACAAGATGACCACGAAAAATAAAACGGTATATCAGCAAGATGGGATGGCAGCTTCTGAGCACTTTTTTAATTTCTTTCCGTTCAAACTTGTTGCAGGGAGTTATAAAGATGCACTGAAGAGCGGAACATCAATGGCTATTTCTACAACTGCGGCAAAAAATCTTTTTGGGAAAACCAATGTTGCCGGAGAAACGGTGAAAATTAACACTACAAGTTTTGTAGTAACTGCGGTTTATGAATTGCCGAAAGAAAATAGCCAGATAAAACCGGAGTTTATTATCACTCCTTCTGAACAGTTGAAAAACGATAAAGACCAATGGGGAAATTTCAATTACGGATGTTTCTTTATGTTGAAAAAAGGGACAGATCAGGAAGCATTGCAGCAAAAATTTTACAAAGATATTTTCGAGTACAGAGCAAAGCTTAATAACGAAGGTTCTGGAGTTACCGTTCAAAAATACTTGGAATTGTATGGTCCTACAGGAAGTTTGTTTACACCACTTGACAAAATAAAACTTCACGCAAAAGCTTCTTGGTTCGGGACAGGAGATTTCAAAACGATGATGATCCTTTTCACACTTTCTGTTTTGATTGTTGTTTTATCGGCCATCAATTTTATTAATCTTAAAACAGCTCAGGCTTCTCAAAGAGCAAAAGAAATAGGGGTAAGAAAAGCGATTGGAAGTACAAAATTAAAGTTGGTTTTTCAGTTTTTGTTGGAAACCTTCTTGATTTGTTTTGCTTCATATATTTTGGCATTGGCTTTAACAGAGCTTCTTTTGCCAAGCTTCAACAAGTTTTATGAGAAAGAGATCGTGATGAATGATTGGCATATTTACTTTTTTTCATTTGTGATGGTTTTGGCGGTTACATTGATTTCGGGATTGATTCCGGCAACTTATCTAGCCAACTTCAAAGCTATCGAAACTTTAAAAGGCAACTTCGCCAGAAGCAAACACGGAATTTGGCTCAGAAACGGGATTTTGACTTTGCAACTCATCATTTCTTCATTCTTCATTATTGGAGGTTTGATTGTTCACAGCCAAGTAAAATATATGATGAACAAAGATCTTGGATATAATGGGAAACAAATATTGACGGTAATTTTCAGTGAAAATGTTGAAAAACCCTGGCTGAAATATGAGCGCATCAAAAATGAAATGAGAAAAATCCAAGGTGTGGATGCCGTTTCTTATGGGGAAGCTGTTCCGGGAAGCGGAAGATACAGCAATTCCAATATGGATTATATGGACAAAAGTATCTATGCTCAGCACGGTTCTATGGATTATGATTATCTCCAGTTTATGAATGTCAAATTGAAAAAAGGGCGTTGGCTAAATCCAAATCTCGCCTCTGATACGATCACAAATGTATTGGTAAATGAGGCTTTTGTAAGAAAATTTGGATGGACAGACGATCAGGCTTTGAAGAATGAATTCAAGCCGGGATTTGATTACAAACCTTATCATATTGTAGGAATCGTAAAGGATTTTAACGTCCAAAGCTTAAAAAACGAGGTTGAACCAATTGTATTTTTTCATTACAGGGAAACAGAATGGAAAAGATATAATGTCTATAATGTACAGCTGAAAATAAAACCCGATGATATCGATGGAACGGTAAAAAGAATCAAGACCTATTGGCAAAACAATGTAGAACAGGGTTATCCTTTTGAATCTTTTTTCATTGACCAGAAATTTTCCAAAACATTCGAAAAATACCAGAAACAACAGACACTTTTCACAATTCTGAATGCAATGGTTTTGATGGTGGCATTATTGGGATTATTCGCATTGTCTTCATTGATGATTGAACAGAAACTGAAAG
Source organism: Bergeyella sp. (assembly GCA_032083825.1). GTDB lineage: Bacteria > Bacteroidota > Bacteroidia > Flavobacteriales > Weeksellaceae > DAMDNI01. The sequence goes on from DAMDNI010000057.1 coordinate 12,243, forward strand.
ATGTTGCCATCAGAAAAACTTTGGGAGCATCAGACGGAACCTTGATTGTCGGATTGACAAAACAATTCCTTTGGATTACATTAATTGCAGTTTTGATCAGCATCCCGATCAGTTATTACTTGATGAACGAATGGCTGAAAGATTTCGCTTACCGAATTGATATGCCGGTTTTTCCATTTGTTCTGAGTTTGATTTTATTGTTGATTTTGACATTCGCTGTTGTTAGTATCAAAGCCTACCAAGCAACAAAAGTCAATTTAGTAAAATACTTAAAATACGAGTAAAATTGTTGAATGTTGTTGGTTGCTTATTGATGGTTTTGAAAAATTCTCTATCAACTGACAACCAATAACTAACAACCAAAAACAACAACTATGATAAAGAATTGGCTCAAAATAGCATTTATCAATTACAGAAAAAACTGGCTTTCCACAATCATCAATATTTTGGGACTGAGTGTAGGCTTATGTGTTTTCCTGTTGATATTCATCCATTGGCAGGACGAGAGATCTTATGAACAATGGAATCCAAATAAGGAAAATATCTATCTTGTTGAAAACGAAAATTCTTCTTTCGGAACTATGGTCGTTTCCAGTTATCCGGCTTTAGAAGTTTCCAAAGAAAAATTTAATGAGATTGAAGATTTTGCCATTGCCAATTCTTGGAATGGGTATAAAATACGATTAATAGCAGGAAACAAATCAGTATATACCACCAATGCGAGAGCAACAGAATCTTATTTTGATTTTTTTCCTCTTGAAAAGATAGCAGGAAATCTCAAAAATGCAATTAGCGACGAAAATAAAATGGCAATTTCTGAAGAAACTGCAAAAGCTTTATTCGGAGATGACTACAAAAATTGTATCGGCAGAACCTTGAAGCTTGATGATTCTGAAGAAAAATCATACATCGTTACGGCAGTTTACAAAATTCCTAATGAAAATACCGTTTTTCGTCCAGGCTTTATTATGAGACATCCCGATATTGGAGCATCCGATTTATCTTGGACCAACTACAGTTATGTAGGATATTTTAAAGTGAAACCGGGAACAGACATTAAAAATCTTGAGAAAAAACTTTCCGACCAAATGTCTGAGCAGGAAAAAATTTCCTCCGAAAAATGGGGATTAAAATATGATGAAAAAAATAAAGCTAAAGTTTTTCTTACACCAATCAGCAAAATGAAGCTTGATGCAAGAAGCGAAGGTATTGACAAAGGGGACAAAAAATCAATCATGATTTTGCTTGGGCTTTCCGCTCTGATTTTGATTCTTTCCGGTATCAATCTTATTAATCTTAAAACTGCACAGGCATCCCAGCGCGCAAAAGAAGTAGGAATTCGGAAAGCAATTGGAAGTTCAAGAATTCACGTAATTGTACAGTTTTTATTGGAAAATATTATCATTTGTATTGTGGCCTATGTGATTGCTTTTGCAGGAATTGAGCTGATGCTGCCTTCATACAACAGATTTTTAGGAAAAGAAATTAAACTTGATGACCCTCATATTTTCATCTATTCAGGGATTTTGCTTCTTATTTTTGCTTTGATTTCCGGGATTATTCCTGCCTTGTATCTTTCCAGTTTTAAACCGATTAACACGCTTAAAGGTAATTTTTCGAGAAGCAAGCACGGCATTTGGCTGCGCAATTCCATTCTGACACTGCAGCTTGTTATTTCATCTTTTTTCATCATTTGTTCCCTGATTATTCATACGCAGGTTAAATATATGATGAATAAGGATTTAGGCTTCAAAGGAGATCAGATTGTGACCATACAGTTTAAAAAGACAGACTGGAAAAATAATTATAATTTCAAAAAATACCAGAGGCTTAAAAGCGAAGTTTCAAAAATTCAGGGTGTAGAAGAGATTACAGGATCTGTCAATACAATTGGAATGGGAATGGTCAATTCTTCTTCGGTAAAAAAAGCGGCCGATACTACAAAAACAGTTGCAAATGTAATTGTAGGAGGTATTGATTACAACTATTTTAAGTTCTATAAAATGAAATTCGTTTCCGGAAGAGATTTAGATTTGCGTTTTGCATCAGACACTATTTCAGGAACGGTTGCCAACGAAACATTTATCAAGAATATGGGATGGAACAAAGATGAGGCTCTAGGAAAAGAAGTATATCCGGGTTGGGAAGACAAAAAGAAGTATAAAATATTGGGCGTGCTTAAAGATTTTTATATCAATGGAGTTGACAAACCGATAGAGCCGATGCTTTTCTTTAATTATGACAGAAACTGGTCCAAAAACAATATGGGAAATCTTCAGATCAGGATTTCCGGAAACGATATTGGAGGAACAATGGAACGAATCAAAGAATTCTGGCTCACAAAAGCAGAACCAGGCTATCCTTTCGATTATGAGTTTGTAGATAAGCAATTTGCAAAAACTTTTGAAAAATTCCAGAAACAGCAGACACTTTTTACAACGCTTAATGTTGTGGTTTTGGTTGTTGCATTATTAGGATTATTTGCACTATCATCTTTGTTAATCGAACAAAAACTAAAAGATGTTGCTATCAAAAAAACTTTGGGAGCAGATGAGAAAACCATTGTTTGGGATTTAACAAAACGATTCCTGTTGATTTGTGTAATTGCAGTATTCATCAGTATTCCGTTCGGATATTATGCCATGAATGAATGGCTGAAAGATTTTGCCTACCGTATCGAAATGCCGTTATGGCCGTATATTTTGAGTTTGTTTTTATTATTGATTTTAACTTTCGTTGTGGTAAGCTTCAAAGCGTATCGCGCTACAAAAATTAATCTTGTAAAATACCTGAAATACGAATAAAATGAAAAGAAGAATTACTTTAATATTTA